>JBEAQI010000170.1:0-3740 GCA_041163965.1 Verrucomicrobiota bacterium
AGACGCCCTCACCACGCCATTTTCTGGTGAGCATCATCTTGGCACCGATCATGGCCGGCACGCCGGTCGTGTAGGAGATCGCCTGTGATTTCACTTCGCGGTAACAGGCCTCATGATCACAAATGTTGTACACGTAGACCGTTTTCACCTGGCCATCCTTGAGCCCTTTTGCAACGCAGCCGATGCAGGTTTTGCCCTTGGTAAGGGGGCCGAGGGAGGCGGGGTCCGGCAGGAGGGCCTTGAGGAATTGAAGCGGAACGATTTCGCGGCCTTCGAACAGGACCGGATCGATGCGGGTCATGCCCACGTTGCGCAGGACTTCGAGGTGCTTGAGGTAATTATCCGAAAAGGTCATCCAGAAGCGGGCACGCCGGATCTGTGGGAAAAAGCGGACGAGCGACTCCAACTCCTCATGGTACATGAGGTAGATTTTCATGGGGCCGATGCCGTCAGGAAAATCGAAAGTCTGGTTGACGGACAGCGGATCCGTTTCCTTCCACTCACCGTTCTCGAAATAGCGTCCTTTGGCACTGACCTCGCGGATGTTGATTTCAGGATTAAAGTTGGTGGCGAAGGGCTGCCCGTGGTTACCAGCGTTGGCGTCGATGATATCCAATTCGTGAATCTCATCCAGCTGATGTTTGGCGATCCAGGCCGTGAAGACGTTTGTGACGCCCGGATCAAATCCGCTGCCAAGGAGTGCCATGCGCTTTGCCGCACGGAAACGGTCGTGGTAGGCCCACTGCCATTTGTATTCAAACTTGGCGGTTTCCGGCGGCTCGTAATTTGCTGTATCCAAGTAATCGATACCTGCGGCGAGGCAGGCCTCCATGATGGACAGGTCCTGATAGGGGAGCGCCACATTTATGACAAGGTCGGGTCGCTGCCGATTGAGCAAGGCGGTGGTCTCCTCGATATTGTCGGCGTCCACCTGAGCGGTTTCAATGGGACGCCCGATCTGGGCGGCGATTTCGCGGCACTTTTGTTCCCGCCGGCTGGCGAGGGTGATGCGCGAAAAAACTTCCGGCACCTGGGCGCATTTGTGGGTGACGACCCCGCCGACTCCGCCGGCGCCGATGATTAGAACATGACTCATTTCGCAGTGTTGGGTTAAAGGGTTTCCGGTTCGTGGTAGGTGTAGCCGCGAATGCCATCCTGATAAAGCGTCATGATCGCCTTGCGCTCTGCTCCCGAAATGTGTTGCCGTTTGACGGCGCGTTCGGCCCGCTCGCGGAAACGGCGCACGAGATCTTTGGGATCGTATTCCACGGATTCAAGGACATCGCCGACGGTGTCCCCCTCCAGTTCGCGGAAGTATTCCACCTCGCCGTCCTCATCAATGCGAACGCCCACGACGTGGGTATCACCGAAGAGGTTGTGCAGGTCGCCAAGCGTTTCCTGATAGGCGCCCACGAGAAAGGCGCCAAGGACATAGTCCTCATCTGGGCGCAACTCGTGTAGCGGGAGCGTCCTTCTCACATCCGTTTTGTCAATGAAGCGGTCGATCTTGCCGTCGCAATCGCAGGTGATATCGGCGATGATGCCTTGGCGGATTGGCGCCTCGTTGAGCCGGTGGACTGGCATGACGGGAAAAAGCTGATCGATGGCCCATGAATCCGGAATCGATTGAAAGACACTGAGGTTGCCGTAGTAGATGTCGGAGAGGGCAGACTCAAGGCCTTCCATATCCCGCGGGAGGTGGCGCACTTCTTTCATTTTGTCCTGAATCTGGAGCATTGTGAACCAGAAAATTTCCTCGACGATGGCGCGCTCGCGGATGCCGATGCTGCCATGGCGGAAGAGGGTCCGGATTTCATCGCGGTAGAAGATGGCGTCGTGAAAGCACTCCTGAACATTCTTGGTGGTGACGGAGTTGGCCGTGTAGTGAATGTTGTGGGTGAGTTCGTGCGCGTCTTCCGGCAGCTTCGGGAGTGATTCGGAGACCGCGAAGCGGCTTGTTTCGAGAATATTGAAGAGGAGGACGGAGTAGTAGGCGACAGTGGCCCGGCCAGACTCGGTGATGATGGTGGGGTGGGGAAGCTCAGATTCATCGACGATGCCCTTCACCACTTCAATCATGTCGCGCGCATATTCCCCGAGGGTGTAATTGCAGGAACTGCTGGAGTTTGTGTGGGAGCCATCATAATCCACGGCAAGACCGCCGCCGAGATCGAGCATGGACATGGGGGCACCCTCGGCGGCAAGACCGCAGTAGACGCGGCAGGCTTCCGTGGCGGCATTGCGGATATCGCGGATGTTTGGCAGCTGCGAGCCGAGGTGAAAGTGCAGTAATTGCAGACAGTCGAGAGCGTTGGCATTGCGGAGGATGTCGACGACCTGCATGACTTGATAGGCGTTCAGGCCAAAGACACTCCGGTCACCGCCGGATTCCTTCCAATGCCCGCTGCCGCTGCTGGAGAGTTTCATCCGCACCCCCAGGACGGGCCGAACGCGCAGGGCTTCGGACCGTTTTAGGATGAGGGCCACCTCTTGAACGGTTTCAATGACAAAGATGCAATTGATTCCCAGTTTTCGAGCCGATAGGCCGAGGTCGATAAATTCCTCGTCCTTGTAACCGTTGCAAATGAGAAGGGCCTCCGGATCCTCCAGAAAGGCCATGGCGGCGATGAGCTCAGGCTTGCTGCCGGCTTCCAGGCCGTGGTGAAATTCCCTGCCGTGAGTGGCCAGCTCTTCGATGACCTGTTGCTGCTGGTTGACCTTGATGGGATAGACGCCACGGTAGTTGCCTTGGTATCCATATTCCTCGATGGCCTTGTGAAAGGATTCATTGATGGCTTTGACCCGCGAGTAGAGAATTCCCTCAAAACGAAGGAGGACGGGAAGCGACCAGCCCCGCTCGCGCATATCCTTGGTGATCCGGGTGAGGCTGACGGCGGGACCTTTGCCCCCTCCGGCCGGGGTGGCGACGACTTCGCCTTCCCCATTGATTTGGAAGTAGCCGTTGCCCCAATCGTCAATGCCGTAGGTATCGGCGGCGTGGCGGATGGTCCAACGATCGTGGATGTTCTGGTAGCCGTTCACGGTGTGGTGTCTTTGTTGAGCGTGTGGAGGGATGGGTCAGGTTTCAGGCAGGGCTTTCTCAGCGATGCGCCGCAGGATGAGTTGAATGGCCTCAGCCCGCGGGAGGGTGATGGCGTCCTCCTTGGAGACCCGACTGCGGATCGAGACGGTATTGTCGGCCACTTCGTTTTTGCCGAGAACAAACATGTAGGGAATCCGATCCAATTCGGCCCGGCGGACCTTGGCCCCAAATTTGTCCGAGTGGGTATCCATATCACACCGGACCTTGGCGGCGCCAAGGAGCGCGCGCAGCTCCTCCGCCGCCCCTAGCTGGTCATCGGTGATGGGCAGGATGCGAACCTGCTCGGGGGCGAGCCAGACGGGAAAATTGCCTGCGAAATGTTCGATGAGGACACCCGTGAAACGCTCCATGGAGCCAAAGGGCGCGCGGTGGATCATGACGGGGCGGTGCTCGGCGTTATCGGAGCCGATGTAGGAAAGATTGAAGCGCTCGGGCAGGTTGTAATCGACTTGAACGGTCCCGAGTTGCCATTCACGGCCGATGACATCCTTGACGACAAAGTCTATTTTAGGACCGTAAAAGGCGGCCTCTCCCGGTTCTTCCGAGTAGGGGACTCCGAGGGTCCCGGCAATCTCCCGCAGCACCGTTTCGGCGCGGTCCCAGAGGGCCGGTTGGCCGGTGTACTTGGACGAGTCCG
>JBEAQI010000171.1:0-2866 GCA_041163965.1 Verrucomicrobiota bacterium
CCCGTCCAGCTTTGAGAGAAAAGCCGTTCCGTCCGACAAGAGCGTTCCTCCGAGACCCGCCTGGGGCAGGAAACTGCCGGTGAGCTTGAGGGAGATGGCGATGGCGGGGACGAGGAAGGCCGTTATCAATACCCAGTACTGCGCAACCTGGGTCCAGGTGATGCCCTTCATGCCGCCTAGGGTGGCATAGACAAAGACGATCATCATTCCAATGATGACGCCGATGGTGATGTCCACCTCGAGAAAGCGGCTGAACACGACACCCACTCCCCGCATCTGGCCGGCCACATACGTGAAGCTGATGAAG
This sequence comes from Verrucomicrobiota bacterium, assembly GCA_041163965.1. Lineage (GTDB taxonomy): Bacteria > Verrucomicrobiota > Verrucomicrobiia > Opitutales > Oceanipulchritudinaceae > Oceanipulchritudo. Next base: position 308 of record JBEAQI010000171.1, read on the forward strand.
AGGGCGCAGACCACCGCGATGAGACGCGCCACGCGCGAGTCATAGCGGTCCCCGATAAAATCGGGAACGGTGAAATGGCCGAATTTGCGGAGGTATGGGGCGAGGAGAAGGGCCAGAAGGACAAATCCCCCCGTCCAGCCCATCAGGTAAACGCCCCCCGCATATCCCATGGTGGAGATCAGCCCGGCCATGGAGATAAAGGAGGCCGCGCTCATCCAGTCGGCAGCGGTGGCCATGCCATTGGCGGAGGCCGGAACGCCCCGTCCGGCGACATAGAATCCCTGCGTATCGCGAACCCTGCTCCACCAAGCAATTCCGAGGTAGAGGGCGAAGGTCAGGCCAACAAAAATATAGGTCCAGGTTTTGACGTCCATGGCAGTGCTGTAGAAGGATGGATTCAGATGCCCGAGCCGTGGTAATGCTCCGGATCAGGCGCTTTTGGGGCGATAGCTTCCCGGTCGGCGTGGTGGCGCTTGTCATGCTGATTCATGAGCACCGCATAGACCAGAATGAGAATGACGAAGACCACGATGGAACCCTGCTGGGCGAACCAGAATCCCAGTGGATAGTGCGTTCCGGGGAGCGTGAATTGGTTCAGAAAATCGGCAAAGAGAATGCCACATCCTGGCCCGACGATGGCCCAGATCAGCAGTAGCAGGCCCATGAGGCGAAGATTGCCGCGCCAGTAGCTGCTCAGAATGGCGGCTTCCTGATCGAAGGGGTGGGAAGTGGGGTCGGGGTCGCTCATGGAGCCCAATTAGGAAGAGACGACCCCGTTTGTCACACCAAATTTTGCGAAGGGTTTACGCGGGTGGGGTGCATCTGAGATTTTATCCGTGACCTCGCGGAGCTTATGACTTTAAAGTGATAATTAATGGAAGAGCGCAGGCGAAGGCTGATTGCCGCCACGGCGGCCATTTTCTTTTCCGGGGGTCTGCTTCTCAAGGCTGCGGAAGGGAAGACTCACACGGTGCGCAAAGGCGACACCCTGAGTGCGATTGGCTTGAAGTATGGCGTCAGTGTGGGGGCGCTCAAACGCGCCAATGGACTGAGCTCTGATTTGATTCGGATCGGGCAGACCTTGCGCATTCCTGAGGGGACAACAGTCGATGTGGGGCGACTGCTGAAGGGCATTCCGGTGGACACCAGTCGCTGGACGCACATTGTGGCGCATCACAGTGCGACGCCGCACGGAAACGCGGAGGTGTATGATCGCAATCACCGCCGTCGCGGCATGGAAAACGGGCTGGCCTATCATTTTGTGATAGGCAACGGGCGCGATTCCGGGGACGGGGAAATTGAGATTGGTCCCCGCTGGAGGGGCCAACTGGAGGGAGGACATGTCCGGCGCCGGGAGATCAATCTTCATGGAATCGGGATTTGTCTGGTGGGAAATTTTGAGGAGACGCGCCCCACGGCCCGCCAGATGGCGTCCTTCACGGCCTTGGTGGATCATCTCGGTCGCGATCTGCTCCGAAGCAAATTCACGTTTGCGGTGCACCGCGAGATTGACCGCAACCACACGGTCTGCCCCGGCAAATATTTTCCCATCAAGGCCATGCATGCCCGCTATGGCTGAGCGGGTTCTTCAGCGTTTTTTGTAGCGCTTGCGTTGGCCTTTGGGGGCTCCGGTACGTTCCGGATGCCGCAGCGCCTCAATTTGGTCCCGGAGAATGGCGGCGCGCTCGAATTGAAGATCTGCGGCAGCGGCGAGCATTTCCGCCTCCAGTTCCGCAATGACGGTGGCCACATTGGCGTCGCCCCCCGCCTCTGCCACGCTGATGGGATCGGCGGGGGTCACCCGGTTGTGGAGGCTCGCTTGGATGGCTCGTTTGACACCGCGCGGGGTGATCCCATGGGCCTGATTGTAGGCCTCCTGCTTTTGCCGTCTGGCGAGGGTGACCTCGACCGCTTTGCGCAGGGAATCCGTTTCCGTATCCGCGTAGAGCAGGACGCGGCCCTTCTCGTGGCGCGCGGCACGACCAGCGGTCTGAATGAGGCTGGTGGTGCTGCGCAGAAATCCCTCCTTGTCGGCATCAAGAATGGCCACCAGCGCGACCTCTGGCAGGTCCAAGCCTTCCCGCAGAAGGTTCACGCCCACCAGGACATCGAACTCGCCGGCACGCAGATTGCGGAGGATCTCGACTCGTTCAATGGCGTCGATATCGCTATGCAGGTACTCAACCCGGACCGAACGCTCCCGCAAATAGGCCGCCAAATCCTCGGACATCCGTTTCGTGAGGGTGGTCACAAGGATCCGTTCGCCAGCCTCAATAGCGACAAGGATTTCCGCAATGAGGTCCTCGACCTGTCCTTGTGCGGGCCGGATGACGGGAATGGGGTCGAGCAATCCTGTTGGGCGGATAATCTGTTCCGCGACCACCGAGGAGCGGGCGATGTCATCGGGCGAAGGGGTTGCGGAAACCAATAGGACTTGACCGGTGATCTGGCGGAACTCGTCCAGTTGCAGCGGGCGATTGTCAAGCGCACTGGGCAGGCGAAAGCCGTATTCCACGAGTCGTTCCTTGCGGGATCGGTCGCCGCGGTACATGCCGCCAA
>JBEAQI010000172.1:0-2943 GCA_041163965.1 Verrucomicrobiota bacterium
GACGGGTCATAAAGTTACTCTCAACCTAATATGGAAATCCATTACGCATAGCCGCCTCGGGTCAATTTTTTAACCGTCAAATAAAATCCATTTGGGCAAGTTTTTTTCTGCCCAATAGCTATTTGGCCGGCCTTAGCCGCCCACTGACCCGGGCCGGGAGCCGATAACGGACTTAGCGACCTCATCGTCCTGACGAAGGACCATGAACCGCTGGCGTCGGGCCTGCTTTTCCGCGGCCCGCTGGGAAAGCGCCAAGGCGGACCGCAACACAAGCCGCCAACCGGGTAGGCCCGCGGCCACCCAAGGCCGCATCAACAACAGAATCGGTTTGGGCAGGTGACGCTGAATGATTTCGTCATCCCATGCCGCGTAGAGGCGGGTGCTGCCAGCGTCTCCCTGCCGCGCGGCCCGGCCACGCAGCTGACGGTCAACCCGCCCGGAGCTATGGCCCTCTGAAACAATCACATGCAGCCCCCCTTTGGCTGCCACTCCATGGCCCAATAGAATGTCTGTACCGCGACCAGCCATGTTGGTAGCAATCGTGATGGACCCTTCCTCTCCGGCCCGCGACACAATGGCCGCCTCCATGTCCTGACGGACCGCGTTCAACAACTCAAAAGCCAAATTGCGGGCGCGTAGGCGGTCCGCCAACTGCTCACTGGCCGCCACATTCCGGGTCCCGATCAGCACCGGCCGCCCGAGGTCGCGCATGGCTTCGATTCCCTCGATAATGGCCTTCCACTTGTCTGAGGAATCACGGAAAAGCGCAGGCGCCAAGTCCTTGCGCTGGTTCGGCTTATGTCGCGGAATTTCAACAAAGGGCAATCCGTAGATGCGCCAGAACTCGGCCTTGGCTTCACGCGCCGTCCCCGTGATGCCGGCGAGGTGATCAAAAAATCGGTAGAAACGCTGAAAACTGAGCCGGGCCAATGTTTCGCTGGGAGGCGTGGGCTCGCTGGCCTCCTTCGCCTCCACCGCCTGATGGACACCCAGCCGCCATGAACGCCCCGGCATAAGGCGGCCTGTGAACTCATCGACAATGACAACCTTTCCGTCGACCATGACATATTGCTTGCCATTCAAATAAAAGTGCCGCGCTTCGAGAGCCCGAATCACCAAATCGACCATCCAAGCTCGAGCCCCGAGAAAGCCTTTTTGTCCATCACAGCAGGCATGGACCTTCTCCCGGCCGGAGTCTTCCAGCTTGATCTCCCGATGGCGCTCGTCGACGGTGTAATCTTCCCCTGGCAAGAGGCCCGCCGCGTAGCGCTCCGCCGCATGGCAAGCCGCGCTCAGGACCGCATTCTCCTGATGGCGGCTGATGATCAAGGGGGTCACTGCCTCGTCAATCAATTGATTGTCCACCTCGTCAATGATGGCAGTGGACAAGCCCCGCAGCACCGTTAGGTGCTCGCCGGTGGTAAAGCCGCGCAACCGGGTCACGGCCCGACGCCGCGCGGCGGCCAACTCACCAAGGGCCAATTGGTCACGAAGAAAATCAGCAACCAATTCCTTGCCAGTCGTGTAGACGATGGCCGCGAGGTATTGCTGGCGACGGTCAGGGCCTTGCTCCTGCGCGGTCACTGCCCCCACCGAAAGGCCGCATAATTCATAGAAGCGCGCCAAATTGCGGGCATCGCGGGAAGCAAGGTAATCGTTGGCAGTGATGACATGGCAGGGCTTACCGCTCCAGCCCGCAACCGCCGCGGCCAAGGCAATCGTCAGCGTTTTGCCCTCCCCAGTCGCCATTTCCACCAAGGACCGTTCCCCGATCCCTAGGGCACCGGCAACTTGGGTGCGATAGGCGCGCAGACCAGTGGTACGCCGCGCCGCTTCCACCACAATGGGCAGCACGTTATGGAGTTCACGACGCCAGTTGATTCCCTGCCGCCGGACAGTCAAACGGGCCTCGCGGAGCTTGTTCTTCAACTGCCCGGGGGTCAGATCTTCCATGTCCTGCGCCGCCGCATGGAGCGTGCCTGCCGCTTCCCAGAGCGTTTTACTGATCGAATCCCGTCCCTTCCAACGGCCTTGGGTGTCGCACAACAATCCATCCAACCCGAGAACAACCTTTTCCGGAACCTTGACCTCGGTCCGGCGGGCATCCGCACTCGGGGTCAGGATAATCGGGCGAATTTTCTGGGTCGAGACAGACATGACAGTCGATTACAAAAGGAAACGCTCCTGAACCGCTTGGCGGAGCCAGCGATACCACTGCAACCCGAGTGGCTCCGGATCAACGGTCAAACGCGCCACCCCTGTCCGGCCATGCCACAGCGGCGCCGCAACGCCCTCCACATCCAACACCACCAGGAAGAAAGGCTCCGCTGTTCGCCGCCCAGTCTCATTATTGCCTTTGGTCCGGACTGGCCCCTTGGATGGCCACCCGAGGGCCGCACTGGGGAGGTACTCCTGCTGTCCAGGAACCACTTCCATCCGGACCGGCTTGACCTCCGTGCCCGCCGTTCCCGGAAAGCGGATGCCCAACGTGCGAACGTCCTGCTCAAACAACTCCGCGGAGTCCTGTTGGGATAAAACCGCAAGAAAGCGCCAGTCGCCCTCTGGAACAACTTCCCCGATGGCTTGGCCGCGATTTACCCAACGGTTCTGAAATTCGCGCGGTTGATCGCCACTCCACTTCCCGCCGCGCGGTATGCGCAGTTCAAGGTTTTGTACTTGGTCTTTCAATTCAGCCAATCGTAAAGCAGTAGCCCGCCGACGCTCTTCCAATGCCTCGCGTCCCAGGCCCTCCCGGGCCAGTTGGGCGCGGTAAAGCGCCTCAAGCCGCACTTCCTCCGCCTCCAAGCGCTGGATCTCCAGCTCCAGTTGCGGATTGCTGAGCCGGGCCACCAATTCTCCCCCCTCAACCTCTGCCGGAACCGTATCCGGAAAGACAACTTCTCCGGGCGCGCCCGCCATCAGGTAAGCCGCATCCTTGGCCTG
>JBEAQI010000173.1:0-4552 GCA_041163965.1 Verrucomicrobiota bacterium
TAATTATGAAACCTGATTGCATGGTGCGGACGATGTTGTTGGTGGTGGGGATGGGGACGATGAAGGGAGATCCGCCGAGTCTGGCACCCTGTGTTGGCTGGATGCCGATGGGGCGAGGTTGAGTAGGATTGAGGAGAGGTTACCATGATCCATCAACCCCGCATTGCCATCGTCCTTGATTCCTGGGAGAGCGAGAGCTTCCTGCCGCCCCCGGTGATGGAGGCCCTTCATGAAATCAGCGGCAGTCTCTTTCTTGCCCAACCCAGTGAGTTCCGGGACAAGAGCGAATGGGAGGAATGGCTCAGCCGGAGCGCTCCCGAAATACTCATCAGCGGATGGACCACGCCGGAGCTGCCGTTGGACACGCTCGCGCGGGTTCCCTCCCTGAAGTACGTGTGCCATCTTGTCGGGGCGATTCGCGGGACTATTCCCGAGCGCCTCATCGAGGAGGGCTTATTGGTCACCAATTGGGGACATTCCATTTCGCGAACAGTTGCGGAGTGCGGGTTAATGCTGGCGATCGCGGCGTTGCGACGGGTCTCATGGTGGACATTGGAGATGCACGAACGGGGCGGATGGAAGGACCGCAAGGCGGTGCAAACGGGCTCCTTGTTTGGGCGCCGGGTGGGGTTGCACGGATTTGGGGCAATTGCTCAGGAACTGAGAAAGCTGTTCGAGCCTTTCGGGGTGCCGGTGTCCACGTATTCCCCCAGTGTGCCGGACGCCCTGCTCGAAGCGTACGCGGTGGAGCGGGCCGTGAGTCTGGAAGCCCTCTTTTCGGAGAATGATGTCATCATTGAGCTGGCGGCGTTGACGTCGCGTACGAGGGGAGTGGTGACGGAAGCGCTATTGCGGATGATCCCGCGTGGTGGTGTCTTTGTGAATGTTGGGCGTGGGGCGGTTGTCGACGAGGAAGCGCTCGCGCGGGTGGCCGCGGAAGGACACATTCAGGTGGCCCTTGATGTGTTTGCGGTCGAACCCCTGCCATTGGACTCCCCGCTCCGCCGGATCGATCATGTGCTGATGCTGCCGCATCTCGGGGGACCCACGATTGATCGCAGGCAGGACGCCGCCTGGCACGGCCTGGAAAACATTCGCAGGTACCTTTCCGGCGAGCCTCTGCAGAGCAGGATCACCGTTGAAATCAGCAACCGTATTTCCTAAGCGATGGACACTATTCCAGAGGACTATTTATTTTGGCAGAGCACGGCCGAGCAACTCCTCGAGGCGTTGTTGCGTCTCGCTGGCCCGGATGATGCTGAAATCCCCCTATCCGGGATGGCCAGCGACCACGACGCGAATGCGGACCGGCTGGAGGCGTATGCGCGGCCCTGCCTTCTGGCGGCCTTCTGGCTTCAGTCTGCGCAGCGAGGGGATTTCGCAAAGCGGGAGCGCGTGGCGGATTGGTTTCGTCGGGCCCTTTTGAAAGGAACCGATCCTACCTCGCCGCGTTACTGGGGGCCGAACACCAACTACCACCAGAATGGGGTGGAGATCGGTCTGCTCGCCTGTGCCCTCCTAATCGCCAGAGAGTACCTGTGGGATCCCTTCAGCGAGGCTGACAAGGTCCGCATTGGGCGCTGGATCGCGAGCAACCGGGCGACAGGGCATGTGTGGAACAATCATTTCTTTTTCGGTCTGCTGGCGCTTGAGTTCCTGCGGGTGACCGGTATGGGGCGGCCCGCGGATGCGGTTTCGGTGGATGCCTGGTTCAAGGAGATGGAGGGCATGTACCGCGGTGGAGGTTGGTTCATGGACGGGATGAACCAGACCTTTGATCACTACAACGCCTACGCTTTTCACTTCTACGGGTTGCTGTGGAGTCATCTTTTTGGCACGGCCAATCCTCAGCGGGTGGAACGCTGGTGCGGCTGGGCCCGCGCGTTTCTGGAGGAATATCAGCATGTTTTTGCATCCAGCGGGGAGCATCCTGCATTTGGTCGCTCGATTACCTACCGCTTCAACGCCTGCGCACCCTTTCCGCTGGCCTGCCTTGTCGGCGCGAGCCCGTTAACGCCCGGCAGGGCCCGGCGGCTCTGCAATCGCAACCTGCGGTTTTTTCTGAACAAGCCGGTTCTGCAGGAGCAAGGCGCATTGGGGATTGGCTGGTGGGATGTATTCCCCGAGTTAGCCGAGCGGTACAGCTGCGCGGGCTCCGTGTACTGGGCGTCCAAGGCATTCGCCTGTTTGCTCTTGCCCCCCAGTCATGCTTTTTGGACGAGTCCGGAGGAGCCTCTTCCCGCGGAGCTCGGTGATTTTGTGCGGCTTCAACCCGATGCTGGCCTTGTGTTCCGCGCCATTTCGGGCGAGGTGGAAATCCTGAATGCGGGCACCGAGATCACCCCGGTGAACCTTGCGAAGTTTGGCCCATGGAAATGGGGCAAGGTGGCTTACCGGACCGGAGTCGGTTTTCAGATTGGTCAGCATGGGGAGTACTATAACAAGTTGGCCGGCCACTATTCGCGCGACGGCGGTCTGACGATGGAAGGCGGTCGCGACGGGCGCGTCCACGGCCGCCATTACACGCAGCCATTCGAGCTGGATTCCGATCATATGTCCTGCACGTATGCTCTCGGGGACAAGGCCGAGCAGCTGGTGACGGTCGTTGAAAGCCATGTATGGTGGAAAGGCGGGTGGCTGCTGCATCTCCACTGGACAGACGCTTACCAGCCGGCCGTTCTCAATGTGGGTGGTTACTCCCTTTCCTCGGCGGAGCCGACGGCCTTCGTCAAGGACTGCGAAGCGGCTTTCTTGCGTGTCAGTGCCGGGGTTCGGATAAGCGCCTTGCAGCTGCTACTCGGCTTTGATACCAGCTTCTGGGATGAGCGCCTCGACAATAGCCTTCCCCGTAGCCACGTTCAGGCGCCCTACCATGTCGCTCCCGTTGGCCGTACTGCCAGTGACGAGGGCGAGCGTTGGCTGGCTGCGCTGGCCTACGCGGGCGAATCGCCCGCAGAGGCGGCCCCGTGGACCCTCCACCGCGCCCAGCCGGGCGACTGGTTGCTGTCGCATCCCTTCCACGGTCATTGGCATTTAACCCATCCGGCTCTGCCGGCGATTCCCAACGCCTGCAAATGAAACACCGTGAATTCCCCGTTCTCGTCCTCTTCGTCCTGACGATCAGCCTGTCAGGGCAGACGGGTCTTTCTGACTCATGGGCCCATGTGCCGGAATCGGCCCCGCGCACGTGGGTGCCCGCCGGTGAGGAGGACGCATTTCGCCACTACAGCTTGCAAGGTGAGGGCCGGGCCACCTTCGATCGGATCCGGGAGGGCTTCGATGCCAAGTGGGCGGGCTGGACGGTGCCTGCGGAGCCTGAATCTTATGGCGACCCTGATCCACGCAAGCGCACCAGCGAGATGGTCGACTTGTGGCGGGGAATGCAGGACCTTACGGGCAGGCTCACTGGTGTGGCCGAGGCCGCCACCCTTTTGTGGAAAGTCACCGGAGACGATCGCTACTTTGAGCAGGCCCGCGACATCCTTCTTGCGGTATCGGCATGGGATCCCCTTGGGCCGACCGGTATCGACTACAATGACGAAGCCCATTTCCGCCTATTCCGCAAGCTGCCGGCAGTCTACGATCAGCTCCGCGAGCAGCTGACGGTTGCTGAGCGGGAGACCGTCCTCAGCCATTTCAAGGTGCGCGGGGCCCGCAACCTCGCTTCCATCCGCGAGCATGGTGTCCAGCATCTTGCCCGCAACTCCGTTGAGAAGGAGCCCGCCAGCCATTCCGTTCGCTTTATGGCGATGACCGGAATTGCGGCCCTTGCCTTCTGGGATGACCTGCCCGAGGCGCGCGACTGGTGGGCGTTTGTCTATGCTTGGTACCGCGATGTTTTCACGCCCTGGGGCGGTGATGACGGTGGCTGGGCCGAGGGACCTGCCTACTGGAGGGGCGTCTACGAACATGCGGTTTTTCAGGATGCCCTTTTCGCGCTTGGCGATCCGCTCGCCTACAATCAGCCGTTTTGGCGCAATACCGGTTATTTTCAGGTTTATTTCGTGCAGCCCTATCCGGCGACTGCCTTCGGCGACCTGTCAAACGCCGGCCAGTTTAACATGGAACCTGGCGTCAAGCACTTCCTTGAACACCTTTCGCGCGTCACCGGCAACGGCTACTACCGTTCCTACGCGGCACTGTACACTGACACCAGGCCGCTGCCCCACCAGATGGGGTTGGAAAATCTCTACCGCGCCTATCCAACCGCCGCAGAGTACTGGATCCGCGACTTTATCGCCTCCCGCGCGCCCTTGCCTGAGGCCCGCCCACTAGCGGAGCTGCCAGGATCACGCTACTTTGCAGATGTGGGATGGGTCGCCTTTCACAGTGCGCTCGGTGATCCCGCCAACGACATCATGCTGGCCTTTAAGAGCAGCCCTTATGGTTCCTTCAGCCACAGCCATGCGGACCAGAACGCCTTTATTATCAACGCCTACGGGCAGCAACTGGCAATCAATTCGGGCTACCGGGAGTATCACCGCTCTCAGATGCACAAGTACTACACCCGGCAGACCCTTTCCAAAAACAATATCCTCATCAACCGTCACGG
>JBEAQI010000174.1:0-7332 GCA_041163965.1 Verrucomicrobiota bacterium
CGGAGGCCATGGCCGGGCGGACGGAGATCACCCTCTGGCAGGACGGGGCGCAGGTGGCGGCGGTGCCGTTTGATTTGAGGGAGCGCCGTCCCAGTTCGGCGCAGCGGAAGGGCTTTGGTCCGGAGGACACCATTTATCTCATTATGCCTGACCGCTTCGCGAATGGGGATCCGAAGAATGACGCAGTGGCGGGGATGGGAGACGCGCCGAACCGGGACGATCCGTACGGGCGCCATGGGGGCGATTTGGCCGGCTTGCAGGCCCGGCTTCCATACATTGCGTCACTGGGGATGACGGCGATTTGGTTGAACCCGGTGCTGGAGAACCGAATGCCCGAGTCGTCCTATCATGGATACGCGACGACCGATTTCTATCGTGTGGATCCCCGTTACGGGAGCAATGAAACCTACATTGAATTTGTGCGGGAGGCCCATCGCAATGGCCTTAAGGTGATCATGGACATGATCCCCAACCATGTTGGCGCGGAGCACTGGTTTGTGAAGGATCCCCCGACCACGGACTGGGTGAATTTCGGGGGCCGGTATGTGAACACCATTCATCGACGTACAACCGTACAGGACCGGCATGCCTCCGAGCGCGATCGGCGCGACCATTCCGACGGATGGTTTGTGGAGTCGATGCCCGACTTGAACCAGCGCAATCCTTTGCTGGCCGATTATCTCATTCAGAACGCCATCTGGTGGGTGGAAGCGGCTGACTTGGACGGCATCCGCGTGGATACCTATCCATATCCCGATGCCGCCTTTATGGCCGAGTGGGCCTGCGCGCTGATGGCGGTCTATCCCCATCTCAACATTGTCGGGGAGGAGTGGGCCCTGAATCCCGCCATTCCCGCCTACTGGCAACGCGGGAAAGAAAATCATGATGGCTATCGTTCCTGTCTTCCCTCGCTGATGGATTTTCCCCTGCAGCATGCCCTTGTGCAGTCGTTGCGGCGTCAGGGGTTTTCGTATGAAAGCCCATGGGTGCCTCTGTATGAGGCGGTGGCAATGGATTTCCTGTATCCCGATCCTTGGAATCTGGTGACCCTACTCGACAACCACGACATGGACCGCTTCCTGACCCAAGTGGAGGGAGAGGAGGCCTTGCTCCGACTCGGATTGGTGTTTTTGGCAACGATGCGAGGTATTCCCCAACTCTATTACGGGACTGAATTGGGGATGGACAATCCGGAGGCCCGCGGGAGCCACGGGGCGGTCCGGCAGGACTATCCCGGAGGCTGGCAAGGTGATGCGATGAATGCCTTCACCGGCGAGGGGCTTTCGCCGGAGGCGTTCCGCTTGCAGGCGTTTGTTCGCCGTCTTTTTGGCTGGCGGAGGCAGGCCACGGTCGTGCACGCGGGACGGTTGATGCATTTCGCCCCGCTTGATGAGGTGTATGTTTATTTCCGTTACACGGAAACGGAGACACTGCTGGTGGCCCTGAATTTGGGGCAAAATGAAATCCCGCTGGCGATGGAGCGTTACGCCGAGCGATTGAATGGGTACACACACGCGGTCGGGGTCTTGGATGGAGAGACCGTTTCGGTGGAGGACGGGATCACGGTGCCGGCGCGGGGATTCCGGCTCTTGGAGTTGCGATAGCTTAGGCCTCGGCGCGGTCTCGTGGGGTGCCGTGCGAGTAATCGTCGCGGTCAAAATAGATCGTTTTCGGTGCGGCCTCCGCTTGGAGGCGTTCCACGTCGCGGCGCAAACGGTATTCGTGGGGCGATTCGCCGGTCATTTTGCGGAAGACCCGCGTGAAGTAGGCGGGGTCCTTGAATCCGCTGGAGAAGGCGATTTCACCGATATAGAGTTGGGTGGTCTCGAGGGCCATTTTGGCCCCGTCGATACGGATCCGCTGAATGTAGTGGATCAATTTTTCCCCTGTTTCCGAGTGGAAGAGGTGGGACAGGTAATCCGCAGAGCAGTTGAGCTTTTCGGCGATGTTTTTAACGTTCAGTCCTGGGTTGGAAATTTGTTCCCGCACCAGCCACTTTGCCTGAAAGACCTTGGCCACGTCGCGGTTGAGGGTTCCGGTCCCGGTTTCGACAAGGGTTTGCAGCATCCCGAGAAGGGCGGTCATGAGGCCGTTGAGGATGTGCTGGCGGGCGGGTGCACGGGCATGAAAAGTGGTGACGAGGTGTGAGGTCAGGGTGAGGAAGACATCCAGGTTGGCGGTGTCAAAAAACTCAATGGCTTGTATGTCCGGCTTGCCGGGAGAGACTTCATGGGCGAAGTGCATGCTCAGGGTGCGGCTGTAAAAGCCGACCACCAGATTGCGAAAGGGGCCCTTTTCGTCGTCCTCGATGGTTTCCTTGTGGGGGAGACCGGCCGGAATGATGCAGAGGTCACCGGCCTTGACGAGGAGCCGCTCATCGGGGAGGTCAAAGATGGTCCGACCGCGCGTTTGGATGAAGACCTCCGGCTTGAAATGATAGTGCCGGTCAGGGTGCTTTTGCATGAGCCCCTTGGTGGCCGGAATCTTAAGAGGCAGTTGTCCACGGCGCGCCCAATCCAAGGCCTTCACCAAAACATCGCGCATCTCCGCGCGTTGGTGAATATTGACGGGCTGGCCTCTGGTGGGAACCCCTATTTCAAGGGTGGACATGGAATGGGGAAGGAGTGTGGGTAGTGGATTGGAGGGCGCTCGCCCTGCCAACTATTTGAATAAATGCATAAAAGGGGCGCAGGTCAATTCCGTGGGACTGGTTTGTGGTGGGATTCCATGCCGGCGGCTTGCAAATCCCGGCAGGGCGGGTTTTCTGCCCCCATGAAGCTATCCCTGAAATTCCTTCGGGCGGTTCCGGCGTACGTGTCTGGACTGCTGGTCCCTTCAAGCCTGTCTGCGTCGATCGAGTACCCGGCGACGCCACAACGCGAGGAGATCCACACCTATGGGACCGTGCGCCTTTCGGATCCATTCGCGTGGCTGGAGGAGCACACGGCTCCGGAGGCGGAGGCGTGGTTCAGGGCCCAGGATGCCTTGACTCGTTCCAGTATCGCGGCGATGCCGGATCGGCCGGCCTTGTTTGAGCGGATCAAGCAGATCGACGAGGCGAAAACGGTCGAGATCTACAGCTTCAATCGACGCGGGGAGCGATATTTTTATCTTCGGCGCGAGGTCGGCGAAGAAGTGGGCCGGCTCTTCGTGCAGGAGGGACTCGAGGGCGAGGGCCGTCTACTGGTGGACCCCAACGCCCATGCGACGAGTGACATGATCCATGCCATTGAGTGGTACTCACCATCCCCAGACGGGTCGTTGGTGGCGGTTGGGATTGCGCCCGGAGGCTCTGAGATCCCGGTATTGTATCTGATTAACACGACATCCGGGGAGGTCTCGCCAACCACCATCGACCGTGTCCAGTGGGGCATCTCGTGGCTCGAGGACGGGAGCGGATTCACCTACACCCAGTTGCGGCCGCAGGATCCATCGGAAGAACGGGTTGAGTGGTACAAGCGCAAGCCCAGCAAGTTTCATCGGCTCGGGACGTCCCCTGAAAACGATCCGGTATTGGTTTCCTATGACGAAAACCGGCTCCCTGGGCAGTCTGCGGTGGACACGCCGGTTGTTTTCGCGATTCCGGAGAGCCGTTGGTCGGTGGCGATGCTGTCCCACGGCGTGGACCGCTCCCTGACAGTGTTTGTCGCAGAGGGAGCGGACTTCTCCAGCCCCGCCTCGATTGAGTGGCGGCCCTTGATTCGGCGCTCTGACAAGGTGGAGTCGTTCAACGTCCATGGGGATCGTATTTTCATGTTAAGCGCTTTGGATGCTCCCCGCTTCCGTATTCTGGAGGCCGATATTCCGACCTTTGCGCAGTCCAGCCCGAGGGTCCTGGTGCCCGAGGGGGCGGCGGTGTTAACCGGGTTGACCATCCTTGGCGAGCGTCTCTACGTGACCTCCATGGAGGGTGGAGTGGATGCCATCGCAGTGATGGATCTGGAGGATTCTGGCGGTTCCTTGGAGCCGATCGAGTTGCCTTTGATTGGGCGGGTGACGCTTCTTTCGAACGATTACCGGATGGAGGATGTTTACATTGGCCTGACCTCATGGGCCCAAGCGCCGGCGTATTACCGGTATGACCCGGCCACTGGCGCGGTCGAAATGAGCGGGATTCGGCCTTTGGGCCCCTACGATGCGCCGGAAGGCATCGTCGTGGAGCGGTTGCTGGTTCCCTCGCATGATGGCGTGGAAGTGCCGTTGACGATCATGCATCATGAATCCGTGGCCCTAGATGGATCCAACCCGACGATCCTCTACGGCTATGGGGCGTATGGGAATTCGATGCGTCCGGCATTCGGGCCAACCCGTCTGGCATGGTTGGAGCGTGGGGGCGTTTACGCGGTGGCCCACGTGCGGGGCGGGGGCGAATTCGGAAAGGAGTGGCATGCCGGTGGCCACAAGTCCACCAAGCGCAATTCATGGCTCGATTTCCATGCCTGTGCCGAGTACCTGATTGAGCGCGGATATGCCTCGGCGGGGACCATCGGGGCGATGGGGGGCAGCATGGGGGGCGTCCTTGTGGGGCGGGCCGTTACCAGTCGGCCGGAACTCTATGGCGCGGTGGTGTCCAATGTGGGTAACCACAATCCAGTCCGGAATCACCGGCGCGCCAATGGCCCCGCCAATTACCCGGAATATGGCAATCCCCTCGATCCCGAGGAATTTCCCTATGTGCTGGCGATGGACAGTTATTTTGCGGTGCGCCCGGGGGTGACGTATCCGCCGGCTCTTATCACCTCGGGATTCAATGACGCCCGCGTTGATCCATGGATGCCCGGCAAATTCGCGGCACGCCTCCAGACGACCGATCCGGTTGGCGGCCCTTTCTTTCTTCGGGTTGAGTTCAGCGCCGGGCATGGGGGCGTGGCGCGGTCAGACGTCTGGGAGGAAATCGCCGACACCTACGCCTTTTTGTTTTGGTCCCTCGAGCCTCGGGCGGACGGTGGGCACAGCCCGCTCTCCCGCTTGTAATGCGGAGTGACGGCAGCGCTGGGAATGCCGATTGAGGATCGCCGATCGCCGATTGAGACAAGGCGTAATGGTGTCGCCACTTACAGGGTTCGGAATTTTTTAAACCGTCTACCCAAGGAGTCGCCCTCCTGCGAAAGGTTCCACGCTGGGCTTGCCGTGCTGACCGCCCTTCAGGCGGGCTTTGTCACTTCGAGGCCGGATGGTCGCTGCGGTCACTTGGAACGGCATCAGCGGTCGGGCGAAATAGCCTAAAAGTCGGCTTAAATCATTTTATATATACTGAATATTCCCTATTAGGGCGGATTTTTATGGCCGATTTCACGTCAAATCACCCTGAATCAGTTTACTTGAAATGATCTGATGCCATTTACCCAGCTATTCGGGCTTGAGTAAAGCTAGTTTATCCATATTCAGTGTATTTATGCAGACAAATCCCCAGATTGGGCAATTGATTCAGGCCGCCCGCAAGGCGCAACACATCAGCCAAATGGAGCTCCAAGACATGAGCGGCGTGAGTGCTTCGGTCATTTACAAGGCCGAGCGAGGACGGACCGATCTGACGCTTGGCAGTTTTATGGCCCTGTGCGATTCACTGGGCATCCAAATCAATTGCAGAAGCCCGTTGGGCACGGAAGTGCGGCTCCATGGATAAACTCGATATCTTCCTCGGTGACCAATTGGTGGGGCACCTGAGCCGTGCGGGCGAACGGTTTTGCTTTGAGTATCTGCATGCCTATGACGGGCCTGCGGTATTTCTCGGATGGTCTCCGGGCCAGCGCTCGCGTGAATGGGACCACTTCCCTCCAGCCTTCGACAGCCTCCTGCCCGAAGGCGTGCTGCTCGACCAGCTGCTGCTCAAACACAAACTGGACAAGGCCGACAAGTGGGGGCAGCTGGCCGCCGTCGGGCGGGACTTGACGGGGTTTGTCTCCGTTTTGCCTGCGGGCAGCACGGAGGGCCCTCTGGGCAAAGTTGTCCCTGAACAAAAGGCGCGCAAGCGCGTCGCTATCGACCCCGGCGAACACAGCATGCCTTACACCATTGCCGAACTCGTTTCCTACCACAGCAAGCACAAGCTACGCATGTCGCTATCGGGGGTACAGCCGAAGATTTCCGCAGTCTTCTCGCGCAAGGAAAGCGTGTTCAGGATCGTTGAAACGAGTGGGAGCTATATCCTAAAACCTTCTCCACTGGCATTTCCCGGCACGGCGGAAGTCGAAGCGGTCACGATGGAATTGGCCCGTCAGGCAGGGATCGCGGTGCCCCTGTGCGGATGGTTGCCTTCCAAAGATGGCCAAGGAGTCTTCTGGATCGAGCGCTTCGACCGATGGGGTCCGGCCAACCGCAACCGACTTCGCTGCGAGGACGCCTGTCAGATCCTTGAAGTGCCTGCCTCTTGGAAATACGCCGGAAACCTCGAAGCCCTGGCCCGGATGATCCAGGAGCATTGCAGCAACCCCCGCCTGCAACTCATAAAGTTTTTCCAGCGGGTGCTCTTTTGCTGGGTGACGGGCAACGGCGACATGCACCTCAAAAACTGGTCTCTGATCGAAAACGGGCCGCTCATTGAACTGGCACCCGCCTATGACCTGCTCAGCACCCGCCTTTTACTTGACGACGAGGAGGACTCTGCGCTCACCCTTGATGGCAGGAAAAGCGGTTTCGGCCGCGAACTACTTGTCGATTACCTCGGGCGCGAGGTCTGCGCGATCAACGAGCGCATGCTCGATAAAACGCTCCAGTCGCTGGCCGGTGTCAGCTGGTATCCGACCCTGCTGGGCAGCAAGCTTGAGATTGATATCGCCCAATCCTACAATCGAATCATCGAGCACAGGCTGGCCCTTCTCGGGCTAAAGTAGCAGGTTTTTGCCCTGAACCCTGTCTCGACCAGTAATCCTTGGTGTCGCCCCTGCAGGGCTCGAGAATAGCCTATGATCCTGAGACCCAAGGCTGCGTCGCTGCGCAGGGCTGGGTAACGCGTTAATAATTAAAATAGAGCCCTGTAAGGGCGACACCTGGCTGTGCCGTCAGAAACTCTGGGAGGGCTGCGGTGTCTAGGGTTTGGGGAGGGAATTCAAAATCCAATTGGCGTAGGCGGGGAGGGCGGTGGTGGCGGTCACGGCGATCCACTGAGGGCACTCATATGGGTGGTGCTGCCGGAGGACCTCCTGAATGGCATTTTCGTGGATGGCAGCGTATTTTACCCAAAGGCGTGTTTCCCGATCGCGGTGCAGGACGCCGTTCCATGTGTAGTGAGATTCAATGGCAGGATCGATCTGCACGCAGGCGGCACCGGCCCCGAGAAGCAGGGGAGCGAGGGTTTGCGCTTCGGTCGGGGTGGCGGTGGTGGTCCATCCG
>JBEAQI010000175.1:0-3486 GCA_041163965.1 Verrucomicrobiota bacterium
CATTTTGCCCTCAATGTATCCATCATCCGGTACGTCGGCGGCCTCGTAAGGCAGGCCTTTTCCAGAACCGCGTTGGGATGCCGCCTCCGCGTACGTCTCCCAGCCCTCCTGACGCAAAATAAAGGGCTCGGACCAAGAACGGGGATCCTCCTCCTTGGGATTCCCACTGAAGGTCTTCCCAATGCTGAGGGTGTGATAGCCGTCATTCTTGAATAGCTCGGGCAGGGTCACCAGATCGGGAAAGGTGTCGCGGAACAAATGGCGGTTGTGCCATACACGGATGTTATCAGGCACCTTTCCGGTCATCAGTGAGGCGCGGGACGGACCACACACCGCCTGCTGCGCGTAAGCGCCCCGGAAAAGCCTGCCTTGGGAGGCAAGTCGATCAATGTGAGGCGTCTGGGCGAGCGGATCTCCATAACAGCCCAGGGCCGTCCTCAAGTCGTCGATGGCGATGAAGAGAACATTTGGACGGTCAGGCCCATCGGACGCAACCTCGATCGCCGACACCGTCTTCGCGAGCAACAACAGGACACCCAGTAGACAGAAGCGGTGTAGCGGAAAAATCATTTCTTTTTGTGACCGGATGCCCCATGGGGATCATGGTCTGGATTGGGTTTCATCAGGTCAGCGTCGACCGCGTCGCGCCACCCCTGGAGTTCGGTCAAAAGGGACCGGGCCATCTCAGGTTGCTCATCGACGAGGTTTCTCGCCTCGCTCAGATCCATCTCCAAATTATACAACTCAAGGCCGGCGGGATCATAGGATTCAATGAGTTTCCAATCCCCTCTCCTCACCACACCGGCCGGAAATGTCTGGGGATGGTTGTTGTAATGGGGAAAATGCCAGAACAAGGCCTGCCGCTCCAAGGAACCGCCCTTCAGCACTGAGCTCAGGTCCAGACCGTCGAGGTGCTGATTGGGCCGTGGCGGCAACCCTGCCGCACTCAGTAAGGTGGGGTATAAATCCGTGCTGATCACCGGCTCTGAATAGACTGACCCAGGTTCCGTGACCCCGGGCCATTTGATGATCAAGGGAACCCGAATCCCGCCCTCCCAGTAAGTGCCCTTGTGCCCGCGCAATGGCGCCGCGCTCGTCCACTTCCAGTGGCCTCCATTGTCGGAGGTGATTACCACCACCGTGTTTTCCTCGAGACCAAGCTCGCTCAGGGTCGCCAAGACCCGGGCCACGCTTTCATCGATGCTCTCAATCATCGCCGCGTACATCGGGTCACCCTGCCGCTCACTCTTGGGAACCTGCCGGTACTTTTCCGCCATTTCCGGCTTGGCCTCAATCGGGGTATGCGGCGCGTAGTGGGGAAAATAAAGAAAAAAGGGCTGGTCCTTGGCTTCGCGAATGAAGCGGATGGCCTCATCCGTCAGACGGTCGGTCAAGTACTCACCGGGCTCGCCATCGGCAAAAACAGTCCACCGGGAGGACAGGGGCGTGGTGGGAATCCGCCAATCGCCTTGATAAGGAAAAAAGTAGCTACCGGGCGCCCCGTGAGCCGTCCCGCCAGCATTGAGATCGAATCCGTGATGCTCAGGCATCGAAAAAGGGGGTCCTCCCAAATGCCACTTTCCAACGCTTGCGGTACGGTATCCGGACTCGCGCAAGGCTTCCGCGAGGGTCACCTCCTCAAGGGGTAAATCACGCAAAAACCGGCCTTCGCGCATCGGGGCCGTGGGATCCCAACGGCCGTCGGGCGTCCAGTTCGTCATCAGGAGCCGAGCCGGATACTTTCCGGTCAAGATGGCCGCCCTTGTCGGCGTGCAAACCGCGCAAGCGGCATAGGCATGGGTGAAGCGGGCGCCCTCCCCCGCCAACCGGTCAATGGCCGTGGTCTTGTAGTAAGAACTTCCATACACCCCGAGGTCCTTCCAGCCAAGGTCGTCCAACAAAAACAAGACGACATTGCGGGGCTGCTCCGCCAATGCGGTCAAGGAAAGCGCGGCGCCAGCCAACGCGGTCAGTCCAATCCATCTCTTGTTCATCTGCTCAATCCTGTGACTCAGTTATTTTGATACGGGGGCATCGTACTCGGGCAACCATGCTGCGAGAGCCTCCTTCACCGGGGCAAACCTAACATCGCCCGCCAAATTGGTCCATTCATGGGGATCACTACGGTGATCATACAGCTCCTCCCCACCATCAGCGTACCGGATGTATCGCCAGTCAAGGGACCGCAGGGCATGGTTACTCCGGCCGTGGGTCGTCAATGCGGGCCGCTCGCGAGCGTGGTCGGGATTGCGCAATTGGGGTACAAGGCTGATCCCGTCAAGGGCGTCGACCGGCTTTAATCCACAAAGCTCAATGAGGGTGGGAAAAATATCGATGGTGCTCACTGGCTGCGCCGTGCGCGAGCCGGGCACCGTCACTCCGGGAGCCTTCACCACAAAGGGGATACGGGTGGATCGCTCCCATAGGGTGAATTTATGGAGGTGTTCTTTTTCGCCAAAATGCCATCCGTGATCTGACCAGAAAAGAACAATGGTATTGTCAGCGGCGGGTCCGGATCCGAGGGCCTCCAGGAGTCGTCCCACCAAGGCATCCGCATAGCTGATCGCCGCCAAATAGGCTTGCAAGACCTCATCATATTTTCCCCGGGCACGCACCAGCTCAAGGTCGCCGCGCCGGTCCGCCGCCATTCGCTGTCCACCGGGGGGAATGTCATCCAGGTCATCCGCCTTGATGGGGGGATGGGAAATCTGGTCGACGGGATACTGCTCGAAGTACTTGGCGGGAGCGTACCACGGCAGGTGCGGCATATAAATGCCCGCGGCAAGGAAGAAGGGCTCCGCCGGAGGATTTTTCAAGATACGCTCCGCCCACGCCACCATTTGGCCATCTCCCATCTCGAGATCATCCCGGTCAAAGGGTCCCCAGTCGAACTCACGGGCATTCTTTGGGGGTTTGGCCAACGCCGCCACCTCTGGAATCCCACTGAGCGGAAAGCCCTCGGGCCATTTGAATCCGCGGTAGGAACCATGGGCATAGGCGTGCTGCTGGGCATGGCTGTCAAACACCTGCGCAAAATAGTCATGCCAATCGGACAGTCGATTATTTCCGGGAGTATGATGGTGCACCTTTCCGCCGCCGAAGACCTGATACCCATTCTGTTTAAAAGACAAGGGAATGGTCGTTGCTTCCGGCATCGCCTCATGCCAACGGACACTGTTGTCGTAAATGCCCGTGCTGCTGGGAAGTCTTCCTGTCAAAGTGGCCACCCGAGAGGGGTTGCACACTGGTGCCGCCACATGGGCATTCGTAAACAGCTGCCCCTCCTTCGCCAGGCGGTCGATGTTCGGCGTCCGCACCTCGGGGTGCCCGTTCAAAGCCCCTACCCAGTCATTCATGTCATCGACGATGATCATCAGGACATTCGGAGCCTTGTCGCCAGGCACCGCCGTCTCCGCAAACGCCACGCCCGTCAAACCGGCAATCAATGCCACAAAAACGCTTGAGCACGCTCGCTTCATGGATGAG
>JBEAQI010000176.1:0-6885 GCA_041163965.1 Verrucomicrobiota bacterium
CTCTGCGACAAAGCGCTCCTATCCGCCTATGCGCGGTCACGGGACACCGCCAACTGGTGGGATGCGCGGCGCGCCATTCAGGACATGCAACGCCTATGAGCCTCATCAACGACGCCCTGAAGAAGGCCGAACTGGAGCGCGGCCAACGCTCTGACCCCGAGCATTCACATCCCCAGCCACGGAGCGGTCCCGGCAGGCCCGGCCGCGGCTGGCGCTACCTGCGCGGCTTTCTCATCTCGATGCTAGTCGTCGGAACAGGGACAACCCTTCTCACCCACTACTTTGTGACTCAATTGCTCGAGCCTCCGTCGGCCGCTTCCGGCCCCGACCATGGGCCCGAGGCTGTTAACGCCCTTTCCGCGACACTCCCAGCACCCGATCCAGAACCCCCCGTTGTCATCTCTGAGCCCTCCGCTGGGGAAGCCCCCGGCCCCATCGAACTGGCTAGACAAACCATTGAGAAGGGCGACACGCGCCTTAGTGCGGTTCAGGACGCGCTGCTCTACTCGACCGAGCAAGCTGCGACCGTCGCCACTGCATCGGACCCCACGCCCGATCTTCCCGAAATTGAAGCGTCCGCGGATGACACGAGCGCCTCGTCGGAAGAAACCTCCGCGCCGACAGAGGGTATTCCCAACCGCATGGCAGCTGCTGTGGCCTTTGCAGAACAGCTTGAGGGACTGGAGGTGCGGGGCTTGATGGCAGCCAATGGGCGCGTCCTTATTTTTGATGGCTCCAATGGGAGAACCCGAGCCTATTCGGTAGGTGATGTTCTTGATGGCCTACCTACGTGCAAAATTCTAGCGATAGAGGGCAAGTCCGTCCGCATCGGCGGACCGGATGGACATGAACTAACGATCCAGTTGAAATGACCCCACACGATGACAACCCTTCCACTGACCCCAAGCGATTGCGCCTGCGCTCCACTTTTGGTCACCAGTCGGCTCCGCTAGAACCAAGCTCGGCCGAACCGGACAATTCCTCCGCAACGACCTCACGTCTCAAACTCAATCCTCGCGAAAACACCCGTCCCACGACCCCGCCGTCCGAGGCGCACTCGCAAAAGAAATCATCTCCACCCGGCGTCCCTGCCGCCGGACCAGAGCCATCCTCCCCCGAGGACGCCTCCGCCAGCCCGCGGGGGCACAAAACATCCCCGGTCTACTACGCCTTGCTGGTTGCAGCCCTGATTGGTAGCGGAATAATTCTTTTCCGGGATAAAAGTGGCTCCCAAAACTCGGCGCCGTTGCCAGCACCCATGGAGTCCCGAGTTGCGGAGCCAACATTGGAAAGCCCGCTATCACCCCCAGCCGCCTTGGTGCAAGAAACAGGCAAAACCGACACCGACCTTTTTGGCAATGCCAAGAGCGTGAGCGATTACATCGAAGCCCTTCAGGCAGCCAGGCCCGAACGGACCCAAGAACCGGAGGGAATTCTGGTGAGGGGAATCCTGTTTGAAGTCGGATCAACGCTGTCGACGGATCCCGTCGTCCAACTTTCTGCAATTGAGGATAGCTTGGATGGCCCCTTTGCCCTCCTCACGGTTGAGGGCCAGTCGATTCCTCTTCGCCTGCGATAGTCCGTTCGCGGCGCTCAGCGCGAAACACATACGCGATGAGAGCCATCAAGGCGCAGTTACGCACCAGCGCAAAACCGACACTGCTGCTGACATCTGCCCCAAAACAGCCGCAGGAAATGTCCAAGCCGCGCAAATAAGCGCTGGCGAGGGCTCCTTGAAAGCCGATCATGAGGCCAAGCAGGACGATGAGGGCCTGCTCTCTCCATGATCGCCACGCAAGGGCCACAGCCAAGAGGCACTCCGCCCATGGAATCCAAAGGGCAAACAGCATGGCCCAAAAACCGTCGATGATCCGGTAACCAAGAATGGCTTCGGCAAATGCGGCCGGATCGAGCAGCTTCATCGACCCCGTTGTGAAAAAAAAGAGTCCCAGCGCGATGAGGAGCAAACGGTTCAACGCCTTCATCATTTTACCTTCCCAGCTGATTCCAGAGCGTCCCAGCCATCCACCAACCAGTAAACGGCTTCCATCTGAAACTCCTCCCGCAAGCGCAAGGCCACTTGCCGGCTGGCTGCGCAACCGCCTCCATCACAATACACCACCACCGGGCGTCCCGGGGACCACTCCTGCATTAGCACATCCAGCCCAGCCTCCCACTCATCCTCGTTGAGCAGATAAGCCCCCGCGAGATGACCCGCCTCAAACGCAGCCTCAGGTCGGGAATCCAACCAGATCGGATTATACAAAGCAAAGGCCGCCTCCATCTCAATGGCCATCGGATCCGGTCGCAGCGCGTCCGCGAAATGGCCACCGATGACCCCCTGCGCTCCGGCCAGCAAAAGTGAAAACAGGGCCAGCGCCGCACCAAATGATAAGACCTTGATCATCTCAAAACAGGTAGGAAATTTTAATATCACCGCTCAGGAATCCGTCCAAATCGCTTTCAAACACGCGCCCATTATCGCTCCAGATAGTGCTCTCCCCCGCGAAGCTGTACTGAAGCGCCGGCTCCAATCGGATAGCCCCGATCTTGAACCCATACCGGATTCCAAGCGACAAGCCCTCGTTCTCCAGACTGTACTCCACGCCATCCTGCTCACCCAGATGCCACTCTTGACTGTTCCAAAGCGCACTCATGGAAAGGGTTTGGGACTCGGTCGGATCATTTCGCCAAGAAAGGACCACCCCGTTGCGAGTCTGCAAAGTCCACTTGTCATTGATCGGCCAATAAACCTGCAAAATAGGCAACCACTCCCGGTCCGTTTCCACAACGGCCGGCGTGAACAAGACTCCCACTCCTACGACAAGCCCCGCATCTCTCCTGAAATTGAGCGTTCCGCCAAGCCGGTAACCAATGGCATCCGTCATCCCTACCGATTCAAAGATGCTCCCCCGTGCACGGGCCGCCTCCACACTCGCAAAAACAGAGAAGCCGAGCTCCGCGCCCGTGCCGCGGGTCCAGAGAGCTGACACCGCGGCAATCTCCGCCCTATCATACAAAGGAGCGTCCTCACCGGGCAAAGGATTGCCACGCCAATCGACGTCGACCCAGCTGTAAGAGCCATCCACCGCAAACTGGCCGCCTTTTCCCCGCGTAAAGGAGGCACCCTGTACCGTGTAGGCCGACTGCTTCATGGAAACACCCGCGGCATCCTCAAATTCAGCCGTTCCACTCTGCGCCCACTCGAACGACGCCTCGCGTCCCGACGCCGCGGACAGCGCCCCCCCCAGAGTCAATCCCAACATGCCCAGCCATGTGACGCGTCGTGTCTTCATGCTTCAATTGGATAGGCCTTGGCAGGATTGGCAAGGCCTGCCCACGTTTATGGAGCAAATTTGGCTTGAAACAATCCTTGCCCGAAACCGTTACATAGGGAGACACGCTTGCCATCATGTTACCCCCCCCACCAGACGAAGATCCATCCATGCAGTGGATGCTTGAGCTCCGTCAAGGCCGGGAAGAGGCCCTGGAAAAGCTGATTGCGCGCTGGCAAACCCCTCTCATCAACTTTTTCTATCGCAGCCTTACAAATTATCAGATTGCCGAGGACCTCACCCAGACGGTCTTTATCCGGCTCTACCGGGCCGCCCCCAATTACGAGCCCATCGCCAAGTTCAGCACCTTTCTGTTCCAGATCGCACGGCGGCTCCTTATAAACGAATACCGGCGCGCACAACGCAAACCAGTTGAAGCGTGGGACCCTTCGGACCTCGCCCAGATACAATTCTCCGAACAAATTGGACTGTACAAGGAAATTGAGGAGGCCTTTGAATTGGCTCTGGAAAAGCTCCCGGAAAACCAGAAAACCGCAATCCTCTTGCTCAAACAACAGGAACTCAGTTATCAAGAGATAGCGGACATCATGGAGGCGTCCGAAAGTGCGGTCAAAACTTGGATTTACCGTGCTCGACAATTCCTGAAACAAGAACTGAAAGATTTGGTTTAACCGATTGCCCGCAAGATGGAACACCCTCCTCCCAACGAATCGCCTTTGCCCACATCCTTCGAACAGTGGCTCAGGGATCAGCCTGTCCGCTGCTCTGAGGAGTTTGATAATAGGCTTCGGGCTCGGCTGAATCAGCCCGCTACCGATTTGGATTCCACAATCGATGACCTCCTCCGCCCAAATCCCGCCTTCTATAAGGCGGCAATGGCACGCCATGTTCGAGCTGCCCTCCTCCATGACAACAGGCGCCCTCAAAGGGAAAGGCTCTGGTGGATATTGCTGCGGCCTCTCGCCGCGGCCGCCCTGCTATCTTTGACCTTTTGGAGTTTTCAACAGGAACCCTCCTTGCCGAGAATTGGGGTCGACCTGCCTGCGACCGCGCACCTTGACCATCGCGCGGAAAATGAGGCTGACCTTCACCTCATTTTTGCCCTCGCTTCCTCCCTTGAGACCGAAACGACGTTGGCCCATCTCGACACTAGCCCGGATCACTGGGCATTCCTTCTAGACTGATCACGTGCCCGCCCTGACCAAAGTTCTTGTCTCTGTGATTGCCTTCCCGATCCTCTTATCAGCTAGGGAATTCGGCACGGGCGGAACGATTCAACTCCCAGTCCCACCGCCGCTCCCGGCCGAGATGCGCAATCAGGCGCCGCTTCAACCCCCGCCTAATCTACCCGACCCGACAGACCTCATGGAACAGCTCCGGCAACTCCAGGAGCTGATCGCCATGTCTCCAGAGAAACTTTCCAAGTTGCGCCAATCCATTGAATTCATTGAGCGCATGTCCCCAGCGGAACGGGAGGCGATGCGGATCCGGTTGGCCCAAGTCACCGAACTCAATCAGGAATTGCAGGTCGAAGTGGATCGCCTTCACTCCTTTGTTCCAGACCTGCGCAAATCCAATCTCGCCCAGTTCTGGATCGCCAGCTCTGAAGACGAACGGGAGGCCACCAGAAGGGAAGTCGCCCTCTTGGAAAAACCGGAGGACAAGGCTGGCCTCCTAAAGGATAAGGTTGCCGCCTTTGTTCAAAAACGGGAGGCCACCCTCGACAGAATGCGCAGCCGCGCCATGCGCAGCGCCTCCGTCACAGAAAAAAACTGAAGCGATTGCCGAGGGTTTATCCAAACCCGCAGCGCTTTTTACGATTCATGCAAAATCAAAAGTTATTTCTTCTTGCCAAGGCGCTTTGTGCTTGATTCTCGGCCGCAATTGGTTGCGCTGATACCAGCGATTTTGGCAAGCGATAGGCCAAAGAACCGAAAGGTTCAAAGTTAAGACAGCGACAGAGACAGGGCAAGCGTCACCCAAAATACAATTGCCCGCAAGGCCACCCTCACCGGTGGCCTTGTCTTTTATTGGGGAAGGGCTTGGGATTCCACCCCAAATGGCCATTTCTGCCCTGTGTAAGCAGCTTCCCAGAAGAGGTATTCCAGCTCGCTGGTACGGCGAAAATGGCGGCGCATGTGCTCCACTCCTCTCGGAGGCAAGGTCGGGCTCAGGGAATCCACGAGATCAAGGATTTCCCTCACCACTGCCCCAAAAGCCTCTCCACTGTAGGTATCAATCCAGCGCTGATAAAGGGCGTTCGGAGACCCGCTGGCAACCAGATGCTCTCCCACCCGCCGGTAAATCCAGTAGCATGGAAGGAACGCTGCCACCGCCTCATGATAAGGACACTCGCGTGCCACTCGGATCAAATAAGACGTGTAAAGCAACCCGTTTGGGGAAAGGTCATTCCACGCTGGAGGCTCATTGAAGACGGAAAATCCCTGGAGGAATTCGCGATGCAAGGCGGCCTCCACAATCAGGGTGTTGCGCGCATGCTCGGAAAACATCATGAAGCCTTCGGGCGAATCGGACCGCGCAGCGAGAATCGCCAGCCCTCTCCCGAAGGCTGCCAGATACGTGGAATCCTGCGCCACATAATATTGAAAGGCCTCTTCCGAGAGGGCCCCGCTGGTTAGTCCCTGTAAGAACGGGTGCCCCAATATAGCAGGATAGATGTCCCCCGAAATAGTCGACCAGAGCGTGTCTGTTAAACGATCCATCCTCTCGCTTATCTCCCCCCTTTTGGAAAAAATCCAGCCTGAAGCACTTTTTCAAATCTGCCCGAAACCTATGCCCCTCGGTGCTGTTCCCCCATTCGGGCATTGACCCGCGTCCTTAAAATCTGCAAGACATCGCCATATGAAGCTAACGAAACAATTTCACCTCCTGCCGCTCGCGGCCCTTGCATGGGCCCTTCCAGTAGCAAGCTCCCTCGCTCAGGACGAGGCCGCGGAGCCTGATCAGAGCGCCGTCTTTGAAGCCATGGGCTATGCCATGGCGTCCCAACTGCGCTTGAATATCGGTTTCTCCGAAAACGAGCTGGATAGCCTCTTCGCAGGCATGGCGAGCGCGGCCAATGGGGAGGACCAACCGGACGGTTTTCAGGAGTCTGTCGCTCAAGCGCAGCAGATCTATATGCAGCGCATGCAAGTCTTTCAGCAGAAAGAGCAAGAGCTTGCCCAAGCTGTGGCGGCCACCAACAAGGACAAGGAAGTTGCTTACTTTGAGTCCTTGGCCGCCAACCCTTCTGTCCAATCCACTGAAAGTGGGCTCCATTATGAAATCCTCGCGGAGGGCGATGGCGCCTCTCCGGGAGAAAACGACCGCGTCAAGGTCAACTACCAAGGTGTCCTGATTGACGGACGGGGATTCGACGCCAACGACGGCGCCCAGTTACCGGTCGGCCGCGTCGTCCCCGGGTTTGCGGAGGGTCTCCGACTCATGAAAACCGGAGGCAAAATTAAACTCTACATCCCCGCCGCCCTTGGCTATGGCAACGCCCCCCCCCCAGGGAGCATTATCGAGCCGGGCAGCACACTTATCTTTGAAGTCGAGCTGCTTGAGGTCATGCCCATGCCCAGCCCCC
>JBEAQI010000177.1:0-3822 GCA_041163965.1 Verrucomicrobiota bacterium
GAAGGCCTGATTGAGGAGAGCGATCTGCTGCCGGCCTTGCACAGTGTGGTCCGGTTGGGCGAAGAGGGCACTATGAATCTCCGGTTCAGCTATGGGCAGACCCTTGCGCGGCCCACTTTCCGCGAGTTTTCACCCTTTCGCGCCTTCGACACACAGACCAGAGAGATTGTGCAGGGCAATCCCCTCTTGCTGCGGACCCTTGTGGACAACTACGATTTCCGCTGGGAATGGTTCTTTACGCCCGGTGAGTTGATAGCGGTCAGCATCTACCACAAGGAGTTCACGGATCCCATCATCGCCACGGCCCGGTCCAACGGCACCGATTATCTGTTCTCGTGGGACAATGTCTCAGCAGGAACCATTTCCGGGGCGGAATTGGAACTCCGGAAGGTCTTCTTTGAGCGCCTGACGGTGGGCGGCAACGCGTCCTACATCGAGTCTGAGATCGATCCCATTGAGGGTGGATTGGGCTCGGCGACGGTGTTTGAGGGCCAGCCCGAGTTCATCATGAATTTCAACATCGGTTATGCCGACGAGGAGGCCGGCTTTGCGGTGAATTTATTTTATAACTACGTGGACGACGTTCTCAGGTACGTCGGGCAGAACATCCCCAGTGTCTTTGAGAAGGGCCGGACCTCGCTCGATTTCAATGTGTCCAAGGAGGTGTTCGGGATCCGCTGGAAGGTATCGGTGAAAAACCTGCTGAACGACCCCTACGAGTTTTACTACGCCACTTCCTCCGCGCCGGTCTATGAGCGGTACCACACCGGGCGCGACTGGAGTCTCTCGGCGTCGAAGACCTTTTGAGCTCTCTCAATCAACCCAACGCATACAATCATGAATACAAAACGCATCATCACCCTGGCTGCAATCAGCCTGACCAGTCTGTCGGTTTACGCGGCGGACGTGCAAGTGACCGCCGATATCACGACGGACACGACCTGGACTGCCGACAACGACTACCTGCTTGGCAAGCCAGTTTTTGTTAAGAACGGCGCGACGCTGACGATTCAGCCTGGCACGAAGGTATACGGGTACACCGACACCGCGAACAGCACCTTCGGATCGCTGGTCATCACCCGCGGAGCCAAGATCAACGCCAACGGGCGTCCGGACGCTCCGATTGTCTTCACCGCTTTGGCCGAGCGTGACGGCTTGTCTGACGGCGCTGGTGGCACGCGCGACCTGACCTTGGAGGACAGCGGTTTGTGGGGCGGGGTCATCATTCTGGGGCGCGCCATTTTGAACACGCCGAACAATCCAGCGATCAATCCCACTTCGCCGGTGATCGGGACCTTTGATGTGGAAGGGTTTCCGGCTGGCAGCAGTGACGACATCACCTATGGCGGAGATGACGACACTGACAACAGCGGGGTGCTCCGGTATGTGTCGATTCGCTTTGGCGGTTACGAGTTTGCCCAGGATAATGAGATCAACGGGCTGACTCTCGGGGCCGTTGGCAGTGGCACGACGATTGAGTACGTCGAAGTGTTCAACAATCAGGATGACGGCATCGATTTTTTCGGGGGCACGGTTAACACCCGCTACCTGGTCATGGCTTTCAATGAGGACGAGTCCTTTGACTGGGACCAAGGGTTTCGCGGAAGCGGCCAATACTGGTTCGGGATTCAGAAGTCTGTTGGAGACGGCAGTAACTATGGCCTCGAGATGGACGGTGGCGATGGCGATGTGAAGACCCTCCAGCCTTTCGCCATTCCCCAGATTTACAATCTCACGATGATTGGTTCTGGGGTAGGATCTGCCAATCCCCAGGATAATGCGGCCCTGCGTATGAAAGATAACACTGGTGGCTTTTTCCACAACAGCATCTTCACGGATTTCGTGGATTACGCGATCCGGGTGGACGATGCCGACACGGAGGCCCAACAGGCCAATGGCAATCTCGGCACCTACGGTGTGATCTGGGGTGCTTTCGGGAGCGGCAGCACGGCGGCGGATCTGGCCCGCAGCGGCAAGGCGGCGGAACTGGCGGTGGTCAACGGCATTGAGGACAGCAACCGCATTGCTGATCCCCTCTTGGGCGGTATCAGCCGCGTCGCGGACGGCGGTCTGGACCCGATTCCCGGGGCTGGGAGCTTGGCCTATGCTGCTCCCCTGTCGACGCCGGTGAACAGTTTCATTCAGCCGGCTGCCTACAAGGGTGCTTTCTCCAATGAGATCGGCAACTGGGCTTCCGGGTGGACCTATCTTTCCCAGAAGGGGTATTTCTCCAATGCGGCGGCCAATATCAACACCGCTAACCTTGGCTGGATCACGGCTCCCGGCGGCTACTTTGGGGCTGGCCAGTGGGTCTGGTCCTGGACCTTGGCAAAGTATGTTTACGTCGGGTCGGACGGACCTGGCGGCAGCTGGGTCTATGTCTTGAAATAAGTTTTCTTCATAGAAATCATCATCGCGAGGTGGGTTCCAACAGGGGCCCGCCTCGCTTTTTTTATGGGACGTGGCCAATACCCCTTTCCCGTTGACCTTTGCGCAGGATTTGTCTTTTTGACCCCTTTCATCGTTTATACTTCCATGAGCAACCGACCAGAAGACGCCCCCGAGTCCAACGCCGCCTCCGTGCTGAATCCAAATAGCGCCCTTCCACCTGACGCGGACGTTGAGGAGAAATTCAACAATTTCTGGAAGGAAAACGGCGTTGCCATTTTTGGAGGCATTGCCCTTGGAGGACTTGCGGTAGTGGGGGTTCAGCTCTTTGGCTATTTTTCCGGCAAGGCCGAGTCGGCCGTGCGCGAGGCCTTCGCGCAAACCATCACAGTCGAGGACAAGGTCCAGTTCGCGGAGGTCCATGCTGAGCATAGCTTGGGGGCGATCGCGCTCCTCCAGGTAGCGGACACCCGCTTTGAGGAGGGCGCTTTTGCGGAAGCGGCGACCCGTTACGAGGCCGCAGCGGCCCGGTTGGAGGAGCCTTCGTTGCGTGCCCGTGCCCGCTTGGGGGAGGCCGCCAGTTTGTTGTTTGACGGACAGGTGGCGGCAGGGCAGGCCCAACTCGAGGCTCTTGCCCAAGATCCCGAGGCCATGGCTGAAATCCGTTCCGAGGCTGCCTACCACCTTGCAGTGACCTATTGGCAGGCGGATGACCTTGCCAAGGTTGATGTCTTTACGGAAGTGATTTTGACCTTGGACGAGCCGGTCTGGGTGAGCCGCGCGACAGCCTTGCGGGAGCGACTGGGCTTGGACTCAGCTGTCTCCGGCGAGTCCTGAGGCAGGTTGGTCTCCGTTTGAGACTTTCCGCATCCATTCCTCCAGTTGTTCCAGCCGTGCGTCGAGGCGGTTTCGGAGGATGAAGTAAAAGATCATGGCGGGGATCCCGATGGAAAGCCCGGCGGCGGTGGTGATGAGCGCTTCCCCGATGTCGCCGGCGAGAAGCTCCGGTTTGCCCATGCCGCCGCTGGCGATGGTCTGAAAGGCTCCGATCATGCCGCTGACGGTGCCGAGGAGACCGACCATGGGGGCGATGGTGGCGATGACGTTGAGGTATTGGATCCAGCGCAGGGTGGCGCCTTCAATAGACTGCACTTTGCCGTCGAGTTGTGCGGAGCCTGTGGAGGTATCGTCAAGGAGTTGGCAGACATCGTTCAGGACTGGTTTGTCCACCCAGCGCGAGGGGCGGAAGCCGAAGCAGCCCTCGGAAGTCTGCCACCATGAGAAGAGGATGAGGCCCATGAGGATGGCGGAGAGCAGGCCGAGGGGCCACATCGCCCAGCCACCTTGGCGAAGCAGTTCAAACAGCGTTATCTGGGCAATCATGGGCATGGATGAAGAAGGTTAGGGTGAATGGCGGACGGAGGGCCGTTTGCC
>JBEAQI010000178.1:0-7500 GCA_041163965.1 Verrucomicrobiota bacterium
TCTACCCGGCATCTCCGCTGGAGGAACCGCTCATCGTTCGGCCCACCTCGGAAACGATCATTGGGGAGACCTACGCGAAGTGGGTGCAAAGCTACCGCGACCTGCCCATCCTCATCAATCAGTGGGCCAATGTGGTCCGCTGGGAAATGCGCACCCGGCTCTTTTTGCGGACTACCGAGTTTCTCTGGCAGGAAGGGCATACCGCGCATGCCACCGAAGAAGAGGCATGGGAGGAAACCCGCCGCATGCTTGATGTCTACGCGGACTTCGCCGAATCCTACATGGCCATGCCTGTCCTGAAAGGAGAGAAGTCGGAGGGCGAACGCTTCCCGGGGGCCGTCGCGACCCTCTGCATCGAGGCCATGATGCAGGATCGAAAGGCCCTGCAGGCTGGCACCTCCCACTTTCTGGGACAAAATTTCGCGAAAGCCAGCGGCATCAAATTTCTCAACGAAAGTGGAGAGCAGGCCTATGCTTGGACAACCTCGTGGGGCGTCTCAACGCGGCTCATCGGCGGTCTCGTCATGACCCATAGTGACGATGACGGCCTCGTCCTTCCCCCACGGCTTGCTCCTGCCCAAGTG
This sequence comes from Verrucomicrobiota bacterium, assembly GCA_041163965.1. GTDB lineage: Bacteria > Verrucomicrobiota > Verrucomicrobiia > Opitutales > Oceanipulchritudinaceae > Oceanipulchritudo. The sequence goes on from JBEAQI010000178.1 coordinate 585, forward strand.
GTCATCCTCCCCGTTATCCCAAAGGAGGAGAACCGGGCCGCAGTCATGGAAGCCTGTGACCGCTTGCGCCGGGAACTGCGGGAAATCCGTTGGGTCGATGGGCGCCCGCTTGATGTGGAACTGGACAAGCGGGACCTGCGCGGGGGCGACAAAATGTGGCATTGGATCAAAAAAGGAACCCCTGTGCGTGTTGAAATTGGTCCCCGGGATCTCGAGAAGGATTCGGTTTTTGTCGCCCGCCGCGATACCGGCGACAAGGTCGGCATGGACCGGTCCACCTTTGTGCACTCCCTGCCCAGCCTGTTGGATGACATCCAGAACGGGCTTCTTTCCCGCGCCAAGGCTTTCCGGGAGGCAAATTCGCGCCAGATCACAAGCAAGGAAGCGTTCCACGAGTTCTTCAAGGAAGGCGAAGCCACCTCCGGTGGCGGATTCGCATGGGCACACTTTTGCGGCGATCCTGAAATTGAGGAGTCCCTGCAGAAAGCGTCCAAGGTAACCGTGCGCTGTATTCCCTTTCTCGAGGAAAAAGTTCCCGGCAAATGTATTTTCACCGGCAAAGATAGCCCCCAGCAGGTGGTCTTTGCGAAGGCTTACTGATCGCCCTAGTCGAAGACCACCGTCTTGTTGCCGTAAATCAGGACGCGGTGCTCCAAATGCCAGCGCACCGCCTGGGCCAAGACTGTCTTTTCCAAATCTCTTCCACGGCGCACAAGATCACTGACCGAATGGCGGTGGTTGACCGGTGACACACCCTGTTGAATGATGGGCCCGTCGTCCAAAACAGCTGTGGCGTAGTGGGCGGTGGCCCCGATCAGCTTGACGCCACGGGAGTGCGCCTGATGGTACGGCCGCGCCCCTGCAAAGGCGGGCAGAAAACTATGGTGGATGTTGATCACCGGACACCCGCACTGATCAAGGAAATCCCCCGACAGCACTTGCATGTAGCGAGCCATCACGACCAAATCGATACGATTGGCGCGCAACAACTCGATCTGTCGCCGTTCGCTGTCGGCCTTGCTCAAGGGACTAACCGGCACATGGTGGAAGGGTAACTCATGGTAATCAGTGACCCCCCTAAGGGTTTCATGGTTGGACACCACCAGACTCAGTTGGCCAGGAAACTCGCCCATCTGCCATCGGGCCAGCAAATCGAGATAACAGTGTTCAATCTTTGAAACGAAGATGGCCACTCTGGGCAATCGTTCACAATCGGAAACCCGCACCGCCATGCCCATCGCCTCCACGAAAGCCGTGAAATCCGCCGCCTCCCGCCCACTGTCGACCAGCGGGCACCATTCGATGCGTTGAAAAAAGATGCCGGACTCGTCGTCCCGATGCTGATCGGCATGCAGAATGTTGCCCCCGCGCTCGTAAATCCAGTTCGCGGTCCGGGCCACCAATCCAGGTTGGTCCGGCCCGTGCAGCAGGCCCACAAGGCGGGCGCCCTCGCTCTGCTCAGGTCCGCTCACTGTCCGTCACGGGGGTGAAGACGATCCCTGTAATGCTGTAGCGGAAGCACCTCCAGCGAATGCTTGCGCAGGGATTGCAGCGCCTGAACCGCCGCACGGGCGCCTGAAAGGGTCGTCATGATCGGGACACCGTGCTTGATGGCTTCAGTCCGGATGACGTTTTCGTTTTGCCGCGGTACCATCCCGGAGGGAGTGTTGATGATCATCTGCAGCTCGCGGTTCTTGATGAGGTCAACCACATTCGGTCGCCCCTCATTGACCTTGTTCACAGCCTTGGCTTGGATCCCGTTATTCTCAAGCACCACACGGGTCCCGCCGGTCGAATAGATCGTGAACCCCAAGGCCGCAAAGCGCCGCGCAATATCCACTGCCAGCGCCTTGTCACTGTCCTTGACGGAAAGGAAAATGTTGCCCTGACGAGGCAGAGCCGGACCAACCGCCATGTGCGTCTTGGCAAATGCCAAGCCAAGGTCGTCATCGAGGCCCATCACCTCTCCGGTCGAGCGCATCTCCGGACTCAAGGTAATGGGAGCCCCGGGAAAGCGCACAAAGGGAAATACGGATTCCTTGACAGCCCAGAAATCCGGCAGGATTTCCTCCGTAAAACCGAGTTCCTCAAGGGTTTCCCCAGCCATGATACGAGCGGCCAGCTTGGCCAGTGGCACGCCAATGGCCTTTGAAACAAAGGGCACCGTGCGGCTCGCACGGGGATTCACCTCAAGAATGTACAAATCATTGTCCTTGATAGCGAACTGAATGTTCATCAGGCCAACCACGTTCAAGGCCTCGGCAAGGGCGCAGGTTGCGTTCCTGACCTCATTCAAAATCTGCCGCCCAAGGGTGTGGGGCGGCAGCACCATGGCCGCGTCACCGGAATGCACCCCCGCAAACTCAATATGCTCAAGCATCCCGCCGATCACCGTCCGCTTGCCATCGCTGATTGCATCCACATCCAGCTCGATCGCGTCCTCCAGGAACTTGTCCAAGAGAACGGGTTTTCCGGGTGCCACATCAAACACTTCCCGGATCACCTTCTTCATCTCGTCTCGGCTGTAGATGATGAACATGCCCCGGCCTCCCAACACAAAGCTGGGCCGCAGCAAAATCGGAAATCCAATCCGTTCCGCCTCGGCGTAGGCAGTCTCCTCGTTGTGGGCGATGCCATTGACCGGCTGCTTCAGCCCCAATCGTGTGAGAATGTCCTTGAATCGCTCCCGATCCTCTGCCGCGTCGATCATATCCGGGTCGGTGCCGATGATATTCACCCCGTGCGCCTTCAGCTGCGAAGCGAGATTCAACGGCGTCTGCCCACCAAACTGCACAATCGCTCCGCGGCAATTTTCCTGCCGGTAAATTTCCAGCACGTCCTCCAGCGTCAGGGGCTCGAAATAAAGGCGATCCGAGGTGTCGTAGTCGGTTGAGACGGTTTCGGGATTACTGTTGACCATTACCGTCTCGTAGCCCCTCTCGCTAAGCGCAAAACTGGCGTGCACACAGCAGTAATCGAATTCAATCCCTTGGCCAATGCGGTTTGGCCCCCCGCCCAAAATCATGATTTTGTGCCGGTCACTGGGGATGATCTCGTTCTCATCCCCGTAGCTGGAATAATAATAGGGTGTTCGAGCCTCGAACTCGGCCGCGCATGTATCAACCAGTCGGTACACCGTCGATAGACCTGCCTCCTCGCGTCGCGCTTTCACCGCATCTTGGGAAAGACCCGTCAAGTTGGCAATTTGAAGGTCCGTGAACCCGTATGTCTTGGCCGTCCGGAGTAAATCCACCCCGAGTCCGGTCCCGGCGGCTTCCAGCTCGCGCTCAAGGTCGACAATCCCTTTCAATTGCTCGAGAAACCAGCGGTCGATGTAGGAAAGCTGGAATATCTCCTCAACAGACATCCCCGCTCGGAAGGCAAACCGGATAAAATAGGGCCGCAGGCAGTTGGGCCGGGAAAGCCCGGCCTTGATCTGGTCAGGATCGGTCACCTCATCACCTCCCCATTTGCCTCCTCCTCCGAGCCCGAGCGACCCGACCTCAAGGGAACGCAAGGCCTTTTGGAAGGACTCCTTGAAGGTCCGGCCAATCGCCATGGCCTCGCCCACCGACTTCATGGAAGTGGTCAAGGTATCGTCCGTGTCGGGAAATTTCTCAAACGTGAAGCGGGGAATCTTGGTCACGACATAGTCAATCGTCGGCTCAAAACAAGCCGGCGTCTCGCGCGTAATGTCGTTTTGCAACTCGTCCAGACTGTAACCCACCGCCAACTTCGCCGCTATTTTCGCAATGGGAAACCCTGTGGCCTTGCTGGCCAGCGCCGAGGACCGACTGACGCGGGGGTTCATCTCAATGACCACCATCCTCCCCGTCTGCGGATGCACCGAAAACTGAATATTGGAGCCCCCCGTTTCCACCCCAACTTCGCGAATACACGCAAAGGAGGCGTCCCGCATCAGTTGATACTCCTTGTCGGTGAGGGTCATCGCCGGAGCCACCGTGATGGAATCCCCCGTGTGAACCCCCATCGGATCAAAATTCTCAATCGCGCATATCACCACGCACTGGTCCTTGTGGTCGCGCATCACCTCCATCTCGTACTCTTTCCATCCGATCAGACACTCCTCGATCATGACCTCATGCACTGGCGAGGCATCAAGACCGATCTGTATCAGGTCCTCGAATTCCTCGCGGTTGTAGGCCACGCCGCCTCCATTCCCGCCCAGTGTAAAACTGGGCCGGCTGATCAGAGGAAAGGTCCCGATGTCCTCCATCGCCCGACGGGCATCCTCCAAATTGTTCACGACGTGACTGCGGGCCACGTCCAACCCAATCTTCAGCATCGCCGACTTGAACAATTCGCGGTCCTCGCCTTTTTGGATGGCATCGTACCGGGCCCCGATCATTTCCACCCCGTACTTCTCCAGAATGCCTTTCTCGTGGAGCTCGACCGCCAAATTCAAGGCGGTTTGGCCACCCAAGGTGGGCAGGAGGGCGTTCGGTCGCTCCCGGGCGATAATCTTTTCGAGAATCACCGCGTTCAAAGGCTCAATGTACGTCACATCGGCAAAGTCGGGATCTGTCATGATGGTCGCCGGATTGCTGTTGACCAGAATGACCTTGTAACCCTCCTCTCGCAGGGCTTTGCAGGCTTGCGTGCCGCTATAATCAAATTCACAGGCTTGGCCGATGACAATGGGACCGGAGCCGATGATCAGAATGCTTTCAATGTCCGTTCGCTTGGGCATTGAAAAAGGAAATAAGCCCCCGCCCTCTTCCTCAGGCAAGGACAAACTGGACTTTCCACGCAAAAAGGCCGCCCACCCTTTTGCCGCCTAGGCCAGCGCCTGCCCTCTGACGGTTCGGTGCAGCCCGTACCATTCCTCGCGGGACAAATCCACCGTCAAGGCCTCGGCACATCCGCGCAGGCGCCCCGGATCGGTCGTCCCAATAATTGGCTGAATGCAGGCCGGATGCTTCAGCAGCCAAGCAATGACAATCGCCTCCGCGCTCACCGCCTTCTCCTCCGCCAACCGTTTGACCAACCGCGTTCCCTCCACGATCCGCTCCTCCGCCCCTTCTTTTGTTCGCCCGCACAAATATCCGTAGGCCAATGGGGCCCAGGCCTGGGTCACTACGCCATGGCGACGATGCCACTCGAGACTGCCATCCCCTGGATGCCCCAACGCCGGCTGACCGGATTGAGCCACCAGAGGCGCCTCCACCAAGGCCGGTTTGAGGAGACTGATCTCAACCTGATGGGCCACCGGGATCAATCCGCTCCCCGCATACAGGTCCAACAAAAAAGGAGGAAAATTGGAAACTCCATAGGCCCTCGCTTTGCCCTCACGTCGAAGCGCTTCCAGCACCTCCACCACCTCTTCTGGCTCAGCCAACAAATCGGGCCGGTGCAGCAGCAAAACATCCACATAATCCGTGCGTAACCGGCGTAAACTTTCCTCCAGCGATCGGCGAATATGGACCGGAGAAAAATCATACCGGTGTGGCGCTCCGACAACGGGATCATCCGCAAACCGAATGCCGCACTTGGTCTGAATCAAAATCGATTCCCGCGGAACCCTTACCTCCTCCATGAGCTGCCCGAACACCGCCTCGCTTCGCCCACGGCCATAAATGTCGGCATGATCAAAAAAATCCCAGCCCAAATCAAGCGCTGTCAAAAACGCCGCCCGGGCCACCTCCATGGCTTCGCGACTGACCGTGTCCCCGGGGGCCCAAGTGCCTCCGAAATTCATGCAGCCCAGTGCAAGCCGAGACGAACTCAGCCCAGGCACTCGGGGGTAAAGCAGGCGACCGCTTTCAGGTTCCAAAAAATTCGAAGGCATTCGGTTGAATCAATACCCTCCCACCACTGTCCCGACCGACTCCAACAACTTCACAAGATAGGCTCCAGGACGATAATTACCCATGATCACCGTCGTTACACCGTCACGGTGCATCCGAACCTCTGGAACTTTTACTTCAGGTGTCTTGTGCGGCGCGTAGAGAACATCGTCATGGGAGGCATGCAAACGCTCCTTGAACATGGCCGGCGTTATATGACCGCCCAAATGATCATCGCGTCCGGTCGCCACGTGGATCGTCCCGAGAATCTTCTCATCCTGGATGTCCCGTCCACTGAACGGAAGAACCTGGGTTCCAAAACCAAGTTCTCCCAGCGCCCCCGTCATCGGATCGTAGGCAAGCTTTTCATTGTGTGCTTCAATCAACGCGTAATCCCCATATATCAGCCGACTACTGACGATCTTACCATCCTCAACCGTCAGCATCCCCAGCGTCTCCTCATCGTATTTGAAGGGAAACTGCCCTTCCCCACCCTGAGGAACAAAATAGACTTCTCCAGCGGGCAGGTTGGCCACATCAGGTTGTCCCGGCGGACACAGCCCATGGCTCTTTTGGGCCTCTTGCCCGTTCGTCAACAACCGCAATGTGGTCTTCAAGCCTTCCACTTCAAAGTCCAACTCAAACCAGTCGGCACGGGTCAGACCCAAGCGCAGTGCCTCCGCATTGGCACTCACCTCATTGTAATCAACGCTCAAACCAGTATCCACAATGATCTGGTTCAGACCGTGCAACGTCGCCCCACGAAACCCGAACTCCTTCGCCTTCGCCGTCAATGGCGCGGTCGCAGAGTAGGTCGACACCACCAAAATCATGTCGTACTTGCTGTAAATATCGCGATCCAGACTGAGCTCATTCCCGTGCACATCATAACAGGTGTCCTCCATGTCCAAATTGCTGCCACCCGTCTCCTTGTAGGCAAATAAGTCGCCGCCGGAATAGTTCAACTCTTCCAATCCACCGTCCTTGAACCCCAGATAAAACACCTTGTAGCCGTAGTTCTGGATCGAAAGACGCGGATTATCAAGGAAGGCAAAGTCCTTCACCTCCGCAGGATCCGGCAAATCAATCAATACACAGAGCCGCTCGCC
>JBEAQI010000179.1:0-12825 GCA_041163965.1 Verrucomicrobiota bacterium
CCAGCGTGGAGGAGATTGACCGATTCAATATTCTGCAGGCCACCGTCCTCGCGATGCGGCGGGCTTTGGGGGCCTTGGAAGGCTATCCCCCGGAACTGGGCGACCTGACGGCGGTGCAAGATGGGGTCATTCTCATTGACGGCCGTCCCTTGAAGGCCTTTCCGCACGGGCACAAGGGCATCGTGGGGGGCGACCGGCAGTCTTTCGCGATCGCCCTGGCCGGGATCCATGCCAAGGAAGCCCGCGATGCCGCGATGTGCGCCCTGTGCCCGCAGCATCCTATTTACCGGTTCGCGGTTCACAAGGGATACGGGACCCCCGAGCATGTGGCGGCGTTGCGCGCCCATGGTCCCAGCCCCGTCCACCGGAGCCTGTTCATCCGGAAGCCGTTGGCGGGCTGCGAGGCCATTCCCGATCAACAAGGCTCGCTATTTGCGGAATGAATCCTTTTTGATGCCCCCATGCAAAGAGGGCGGATTCGACTCGGAGTGAACATCGATCATGCGGCGACCTTGCGGCAGGCCCGTTACCGTGGTTATGACCGCCTGCGCGGGGAGATGGTGGAGCCGGATCCGGTGACCATCGCGCTTTTGGCCCAGCAGGCCGGGGCCGACGGCATCACGGTGCACCCCCGCGAGGACGGACGACACATTCAGCTGGCGGATGTGGAGCTCCTCAAGGCGGTGTTGCAGGTTCCCTTGAACATGGAGATGGCCTGCACCGCGGCGATGCGCGACTTTGCTTTGAAAGTGCGTCCCCATACCGTCTGTTTGGTTCCGGAGAAGCGCGAGGAAGTCTCCACGGAGGGTGGATTGGATGTGTTGTCCAAGGAGGCCGACGTGCGGGAGTTGGTGGAGGTGATGACCAGCGCCGGCATCCAGACCAGTCTTTTTATTGATCCCGACCTTGCCCAGATTGAGGCAGCGGCCCGGACCGGGGCGGCCTTTGTGGAGCTGCATACGGGAGCCTTCGCCAATGCCTACTACGGAGCGGCAGGCGAGACCGAGGCGGAGCGGATTGAGGCTGGAGCGGCGCGGGCCCGTGAATGCGGGCTTACCGTGAATCTCGGGCATGGGATCAACTACACGAATATTGTGAGGATGCGGACCATCGAGGGAATTTATGAAATGAATATCGGCCATTCCATTTTGTCGCGGGCCCTCCTGTGTGGAATCGAAAACGCGGTGCGTGAAATGAAGCACCTCATGAACCCATGAGGCCCTATTTTCCAATCCGGGACGGGGCCGCAGCCCGAGCGTATGAGCAGACGGTCCTCCGCGAGCAGGCGGATGTGGAGCGGGCCGTGATGGAGGCCGGGGAGGCCATCGCAGCAGCTCTTGATGCCGATTTCCGTGAGTGGCGGCCGTGGCCCGAGGCGCCGCGGATCCTGGTTCTGGCGGGCAAGGGATTGAACGCCGCGGATGCCATTGTGGCGAGTGCGGGGTTGGCGCGGCGGCACCCTGGATTGCAGGTGGTGGTGGCGAGGAGTCATCCCGCGGCGGCGGACCATCCCCTTCTCACAGCGGCGCTGGAGCGGCTGCGCGGCCTCTTGGGAGAGCGGCTGAAGGTCCTTGAGGCGGGCGAACCCCTCCCCTCCATGCCGGTTGAGGTTGTCATCGACGGCCTGTACGGGTTGAATTTTCGGCCACCCTTGGCGGAGGCCGATCGTCAGCGTTTTAAGGAGGTCGAGGCTCTGCCATGGCCCCCTCTTCGGGTGGCCATTGACTTGCCCAGTGGCGTTGGGGAAACGGTGGACCCGGGGGCCTTTGTCGCCGATTTCACCTATCTGGTGGGGGTGGCGAAGCGGCCAGCCTTTGCGACGGCGGCGCGTGCCCATGTCGGCCGGCTCCGCTTTCTTCCTTTGGAGATTTTTGCGGGCGATGATGCCATGACGCCGGAGCGGCTCGTGCACCCAAGGGCCTATGTGACATGGAACCGGTTGCGGCCGGCGCAGGCCGACAAGCGCCAGTTTGGCCATGGGCTGATAGTTGCCGGTTCCCTGAGCATGCCCGGCGCGGCGGCGATGGCCACGGCGGCCTGTTTGGAGGCAGGGGCCGGACTTGTCACGACCTTTGCCCCAAAGGAGGTGGTGACGGCGCTGGCGGGAAGTCTGCCGGAGGCCATGTGGCGACTGGTGCCCATCAACAACGAAGGCGGTGTGGCGGTGGAGGCGGTGCCGATGGCCGCGGAGTTGGCGCGGCGGGGTGGGGCGATGCTCATCGGTCCCGGCTTGCCGGTGGACCGCGCGACCCGCTTCACAGTCTCAAGGCTGGTGCGTGAAATCCACTTGCCCATTGTTTTGGATGCCTCGGCCCTCTTTCCCGAGATCCTCCCGGCGGTGATGACCCGCCCCGCCTCCGCGGGGCCGGTCGTTCTCACTCCCCATGCCGGCGAGTGGGAGCGCCTGACCGGTGGCATGGATCCCGGGCTTTCGCCCGAGGCGGCGCTGAAAGCGTTCAGCCTGAAGTACCGGGTCACCGTCCTGCTAAAGGGCGTGCCGTCGCTCGTGGCCAGTGAAGGGGCCCTGTATTTTCTGCCGGCGGGCGGCCCTGTTCTGGCCCGCGGGGGAAGCGGCGACATCCTCGCCGGGATGCTCCTTGCCCTTCTGGCGCAGGACGCCCGTCACCCCTTGGAGGCGGTCTGTGCGGCGGTGACCTGGCATGGGGCCGCGGCCGATTCCCTCGCCCGAGAAAAGGGACAGGTCGCGGTGCGCACCACCGCCCTGCTCAGTCATCTCAGTACTGTGCTCCGAGCGGTGCCATGCCATAAAGCAAACACGTAACAGGGGTCAGTCCCTTGGGTCATCTTTTCCAGATTGTCCAAGCTCTGATCATCGCATTCGACCCGCTTCTGTCACAGCCAAGGCACGCGCCGTACCGTCTCAGATGCCATGGTTAAGCGAATTTAGCGCGAAACGGGCAATAAACAGGATCAATCTTAGAAGCCTTGGACAAAACTTTGATTCTATCCAATTCTAAGATTTGTCCTAGTGATATCGGCTCTGTACAAATTTATGCGGGTGCAGGGGGCGCTGGATTTGGCAGGGTGGAGAATACCCCTTGAGGCAGGCCCTGCCTTGATACTCCTATTGGCCCGTGTTGCGAAAGCGGGCCGAGTTGATTGGCACGGTACGGCCTCGAGGCGAGCACATTTCCTGACAGCCGGCGAGGCAACTCGATTGGCCAACCTCAACAACTAGAAACAACCATGACGAGAACAAGAAAGACCCTGATGGCGGTGGCGGCCATCCTAACCCTCGGACTGAGCCTGCATGGGCAAGGCACAGCATCCAGTGACCCGGTATTTGAATTGGAGGCCTTTGAAGTGACGAGCTTTGAGGGCAGCCTTGTGGCGGCGGCGGAGGCCAAGCGGCTCTCGCCGGTGATCATCGAAGCGGTGGTGGCGGAAGACCTTGGCAAGTTGCCTGACGTCAGTATCGCGGAGACCTTGGCGCGGTTGCCCGGGTTGACGACGCAGCGCATCAATAGTCGTGCGCAGGGGATCGTGATCCGCGGATTGACCGGTGATTTCAGCACGGCCTTGTTGAACGGGCGCCAGCAGGTGAGTACCGGCAGCGGTCGCTCGGTGGAGTTTGATCAGTACCCGAGCGAGCTGTTGAATGGCGTATTTGTGTACAAGACGACGACGCCCTCTTTGGTTGGCCAAGGGTTGGCGGGGACGGTGGACATGCGGACCGTCCGTCCGCTCGAGGTTGGCAAGCAGCGCGTCGGGGTGAATGCGTTTTATGAGTGGTCCGAGTTGGGCAAGCTCAATCCCGATGGCGATGACACCGGGATGCGGTATTCGTTGAACTACATTGACCAGTTCAATGATGGGACGCTGGGGATTGCCTTTGGGTATGCCCATACCGACCAACCCGGTCAGGGCGAGCAGTGGAACGCTTGGGGGTATCCGACGGTGGGTGACCTGCCGGGCGAGCCCTTTGTGCTGGGCGGTGCGAAGCCCTTTGTCCGGTCCAGCAACCTTGAGCGCGACTCCTACATGGGTGTGATCGAGTACAAGCCGGGAGCCTCCTTCAAGGCCACGGTGGACCTTTTTTATTCCGATTTTGCGGAGACGCAACTGCTTCGCGGGATTGAGCTACCGCTTTTCTGGAGTTCGGCACAGCTGGATCGGAGCACGGCGGTGGTTGAGGACGGGTTGGTGACGCAGGGCACCTTCACGAATTTCTTCGGGGTGATGCGCAATGATATCGTATGGCGGGATGCGGAAGTGTTCAATGCCGGTCTGAATCTCGAGTTTGGGGATGGCAGCGGCTGGGTCGGAGAGCTGGACCTCAGCACTTCGCGGATCGACCGCAAGGACAACGTGTTGGAAACCTATTCCGGGTTTGGCTCCAACCAGGTGGGGACGCCGGACACCATCACCTATTCGCTGGCGGGCGGCACCGGGGCCAAGTTTGACACGCTGTTGGATTACTCAAATGCCAACGCGATCCGGTTGGCGGGTCCGCAGGGCTGGGGTGGTGACCAGGTTCCAGGTGGACAGGTGGGCTTTTTCAAAGGCCCTGAGGCGCATGACCAGCTCGATCAGCTGATGGCCTCGATGCGGCGCGAGATGAGCGGCGTCATCACGCAAGTGAAGACGGGGCTCAACTACACGAACCGCAGCAAGGACGAGGCCGAGGCCGGCCCGCAGGGCAAGGAGGGCTTTTTCCTGGCCTTGGCGGACGGATCAACGAGCGCGCCTCTTCCCCGTGTGATCGGGAACACCAGCTTGGCCTTCATCGGGATTCCGGCGCAGGTCAGTTACGATGCCCGGGCGGCCTTCAACAGCGGGATTTACAATCTCATTCCCAACAACAACCCGTCCTACGTTTCCGAGAACTGGGATGTGACGGAAAAGGTGATGACCGGATATCTTGAAGCTCAGTTCGAGACGAAGATGGGGACCGTGCCGGTGACGGGAACGTTCGGGGCGCAGGTGATCCGGACGCGTCAGGAGTCGAATGGGCTGGCGGCGAACGGCTCGACCATCTCCGAGGTTTCCGGAGAGCATGAGTACACGGATTTTGTGCCCAGCCTGAATGCCAGTTTCCAGTTGTCGGAGCTGCGCTTTGTGCGGGTGAGTCTGGCCCGTCAGATTGCGCGCCAACCGATGCGCGACATGCGGGCCGGGTCGACGTATTCCTTCAATGAGGCGCTGGCCAGCTCCACCGATGTGCAGAACAGTCCATGGAGCGGCTACGGCGGCAATGTCGAGCTGGAGCCGTGGCGCTCCAACTCGTTGGACATCTCCTTTGAGAATTACTTCGCCGAGGGGAAGGGCTATGTCGCGATTGTTGGCTACATGAAGGATCTGCAGAACTACACCTACAACGAAAACGCGTTGTTCGATTTCACGGGATACGCGACCAATTCGAATTTGACGCCGGCCATCTATCAAGGGTACCGCAGCACCCCGCGCAATGGCGAAGGCGGTGAGATCAAGGGCCTTGAGCTGAGTGTGCAGGTGCCGGGCGAACTCCTTTCCGATGCCCTTGAGGGCTTCGGGATGCTGTTCAGCGTGGCAGAGGTGGACAGCTCGATCAAGCCCGACCGTGGCAATCCCAGTCAGCCGATTCCTGGCCTGTCCGACCGTGTCATCAACTCCACCTTGTATTATGAGAAGGCAGGGTTCTCGGCGCGCGTGAGTGCCCGCTATCGGTCGGATTATCGCGGCGACATCGCGACCTTTGGACCCCGTGGGGCGGTGTTCCGGAACCTGCAGGCAGAGACGGTCTGGGATGCCCAAGTCAGCTACAGCTTCCAATCTGGACCCATGCAAGGCGTAACGGTTATTCTTCAGGGCTACAACCTGACCGACGAGCCCCTCTTCGCCACCCAAGGCGATCAAGACAGCCGCTTGGTACAGGACTACCAGCGCTACGGAGCGCAGTACTCGGTGGGAGTTTCCTACAAGTTCTAATCATATCTTAATCGCAAGGCTCCCGGGCTCCTGATGCCCGGGAGCCTTTTTTTAATCCACTTGCCGACCTCCGGGCGGCGCCTCCATCATCAAAGTCCATTTGTCGAGACGTGTCGTTACATTCAGCTGCAACATGGTTATGCGGACGCACTTCCGGAGTGCTGTCACATGTCAGTTCCCTACCCGGGCCGTATGGGATTGGAAAGCTGGGGGAAGAGGCCCGGCGCTTTGTTGATTTTCTGGCGGGGGCAGGATGTCGTTACTGGCAGATTTGTCCGGTGGGGCCAACTGGATACGGCGACTCCCCGTACCAGTCCTTTTCGAGTTTTGCGGGCAACCCATACTTTATCGACTTTGAGCCGCTCATCAAGGCCGGCTATCTAGAATCCGAGGCGCTGGAGCCGTTGCGAGCCCTCGAGCCCCGACTGGTCGACTACGGAGCGCTCTACGAGCAGATGTGGGACCTGCTGGCGATGGCGCACCGCGCTTATCTGGCGGCCCCAGACCGCCTGGGAGCGTTGGAGAGTCTGGAGGCCTTCCGCGCGCGCAACGCGGCTTGGGTGGAAGGGTTTGGCGTTTTCATGGCGTTGAAAAAGGCCCATGGAGGGGCGGCATGGCAGACTTGGGAGCAGCCTTACCGTGACGGGCCGGGTGCCTTCAAGCAGCTTGACCCGACGGTGCGGGAGGAGGCCGAGCGGCATGTGTTTTATCAATATTTATTCGACACCCAGTGGACCGCATTGCGCGCCTATGCAGCGGAGCGTGGGGTAGAGATCATCGGGGATCTGCCTATCTTTGTGGCGATGGACAGTGCCGACACGTGGCAGGACCGTGGCGTATTCCGATTGGACCGGTCTGGCCGACCGGACGTGGTGAGCGGTGTTCCGCCAGATTATTTTTCCGAGAAGGGTCAGCTTTGGGGGAATCCCCTTTATGATTGGGATGGGCTCAAGGCGGATGGCTACGGCTGGTGGATGCGGCGACTCGAGCGAATTTTCGCCCTTTATGATGTGATCCGGTTGGATCATTTCCGGGCCTTTGACTCGTATTGGGAAGTGCCGGCCGGGTCGCCGGACGCCTGCCATGGCCAGTGGCGTGCGGGGCCGGGACTGCATTTCTTTCATACCCTGCGGCGACGTTTGCCGATGGCCCGGATTATTGCGGAGGACCTTGGCTACATCACGGAAGGCGTGGTAAGGCTTCGACAGGAGGCTGGGTTGCCCGGCATGAAAATCCTGCAGTTCAGCTACGGGCACGATGACAACAACGTCAACCTGCCCCACTTTCATCATCAGGACGCGGTTGTCTACACAGGCACGCATGACAACGACACGACTCGTGGGTGGCTGGAGCATCTCGGACCTGGGACGCGGTCCCGGGTGCAAGCCTACTACAAGCTGGAGGGATCCAGCGCGATGCCGATTGTGGAGGCGGCGATGGCGTCGGTGGCCCGATTGGCGGTGATCCCAGTGCAGGACCTCCTTGATCTGGGCAGCGAGGCCCGGTTCAACCTGCCCGGGTCCGGACACGGCAATTGGCGCTGGCGCCTGACGGAAGCCGAATTGGGGGAGCTGAGCCAGCGCGTGGCGCCGATGGTTCATCGGTTGAATGACCTTTATGATCGCTTTGGCGACGACCGCCAGCGCGAGTACAGTGCTCCGCCCGCGGCGGTGGAGTCCGAACCCCCAGCACAATCGACCTATGCGGAAGCAACCCGAGCTTAGTTTTTGGCAAATCTGGAACATGAGTTTTGGATTCTTTGGAATCCAATTCGGATGGGGCCTGCAGATGGCCAACATGAGTGCTATTTATCAGTATCTTGGCGCGGATGCGGACAAGATTCCGTTGTTGTGGTTGGCGGCGCCGGTGACTGGGTTGATTGTCCAGCCGATTGTCGGCTATTACAGCGACCGGACATGGAACCGCTTTGGGCGTCGCCGGCCGTACTTTCTCGTGGGGGCGATTTTCGCCAGTCTGGCCCTCATTGCGATGCCCAATTCCTCGACCCTTTGGATGGCAGCGGGGCTCCTTTGGATATTGGATGCATCCGTCAACATTTCGATGGAGCCCTTCCGCGCCTTTGTGGGGGACATGCTGCCGCCGCGGCAGCGCAAGTTTGGATTTGCAATGCAGAGCTTGCTGATCGGGGCGGGAGCGGTCTTGTCCTCGGCCCTGCCGTGGATCCTGTCCAACTGGTTTGGGATCACCGGTGAAAGCACGGCTGAGAGCCGGATCCCACTGACCGTGCACATCGCTTTTTATGCGGGGGCGGCGCTTTTTATGGGGGCGGTTCTCTACACGATTCTGACGACGCGCGAGTATCCACCCGAAGACATGGCGGCCCTGCGGGCGGCACAAGCCAAGCGTGGGCCACTCGATGCGTTTCGCGAAATCTTTGCTGGAATATTTCAGATGCCACGGGTCATGGCCCAATTGGCGGTGTCCCAGTTTTTCGCGTGGTTTGGTCTTTTCTGTATGTGGATCAACTTTGCCCCAGCGGTGGCGGGAACGTTTTTCTCGGCGAATGTTGAGTCCGACTTGTACCGTCAGGGGGTCGAATGGGCGGGGGTCTGTTTCAGCGCCTACAATTTTATGGCCTTTCTGTTCTCCTTTGTGCTGCTGGCGCTGGTTCGCGTATTGACGGCCCGCACGATTCACACAGTGGCCTTGTTGCTGGGGGCGGCGGGTTTGGTGGCGGTGGGGTTCTGGCCTGAGCCGCGGCTGCTTCTTATTTCGATGATTGGAATCGGAATTGCCTGGGCCAGCATTCTGGCCATGCCCTACGCCATGCTTTCCAATGCCATTCCAGCCGAGAAGATGGGATTCTACATGGGCGTGTTTAACTTCTTCATCGTTCTGCCCCAGATTCTTGCGTCTCTCGGACTCGGGCCGCTGCTGAAGCATGTTTTGTGGAATGATCCGATGAACGCCATTCTTCTGGGTGGAGGGGCTTTTCTTCTGTCTGCGGTGACGTTGCAGTTGGTCGATAAGGCGGCGGCCGATGGGGCTTAAAGTTGTCCGGCACGTTGCTGAGGTTCGCCCAAGGGATCGGTTCCAATCCGCTGTTTGAGGCTGCCCGCCGATTGGCCTCAGGCGCTCATCGTTTTGATTTCAAGGATACTCAAAAACAAGCGGGCCCGCTGCTTCGGGAAAACGAATTGTTCCCTCAAGAAGGCTCATCCATCGACTGGTGACCAGAGGGTTGGCAGGGTCTTGAAGGAATCAATTTTCGTAGTGAACGTGAAAGAATTCAAATGCGGGGGAATTCATTTGATCGGACCCGTTGCTGGTGGCATAGAGACCGAGAAAGGATCCGGTGTATCCACGACTCAGGATAATCTCTGGGGACGCGTCACATAAGGGAACATACGACTTTCCTGAATCAAGCGAATACATCAGCGAGTAGGCTTCCGCAGTCGCCTTGATCTTAAGGCTCACAGCGCCTTCAAATTGGGGGATGGGCGTTGTCGCAAGGGCACGCGGCGGCTTGCCCTTTTCCGCAAGGGAGGCTTGGAGGTGCGGACCTTCCGCCGTTTGAATCAGGGTGAAGGTGAGGTAATTATCGTCCTTTTGAATCAAGCTCAGTCCCGCTTCCATCCCCGTCGCGGTTGGCATCCAATGGAGTTCGGTGGTAACTTCAAAGGCCGTGTGTTTTTGCCTGACTCCCACCCAGTTGTAGGAGCCACGCGCGGAAATCGTTTTGGGACTGGATGAGAGATGCAGTTTGCCGTTGTGAAGGCGTACGAACTCCTGTTGCGGGACTCGTCTGAAGGTCCATTCCAAGCCCAAGGCAGGCGTATCAAAGGGATATGTTTCAGAAAGCATGGAGTCCTGTTGGGTCCCATCAATTGGCAAGGGATATCTTTGCTCGAGTCTCCCTGTCATGGGTGAGCATACAGGCCATTCAAAGCGTTCGACTTTCCACTCGAACGGTTCCTCTTCCCACACGACCGGGAGCAAGTGTGTTTCGCGGCCCATATTTGAGGTGCGTTGCACATCACCCCGTATCCCGAGGCAGACCATGAACCAACGGCCATCCGATAGCTGAACGAGGTCTGCATGGCCGGTACTGTTGACCCAATGGTCATAACTCAGATGACGGGAGGTAAGGATTGGATTGCGATCGTTTGGAATGTAGGGGCCGCGGATGTCCTTGCTGATGGCGACCATCACAGCATGGTTAAAACTTGTGCCGCCCTCCGCCACCAAAAGATAGTAGTAGCCATTGCGTTTGTAGAGGTGGGGTCCCTCCACCCATACCCCACCACAGGCGCCACGCCACAGGAAATAACGCTCTCCCACAAGGCGCCAATTTTCGAGGTCAATTTCCTGTAACCAGATCTCCCCTTCCCCCGGAAAATTCGGATTTTCAGGAGAATGGGTTCCGACGTACCAGACCCGGCCATCATCGTCGAAGACGATATCGGGATCAATTCCCGGAGCGCCTTCAAGCACATGGGGCATGGACCATGGGCCGGAGGGGTGTTCAGCGGTAATGATGAAATTGACGAATTCGGTGGGTTGCTCCCCGTCTTGGGGAGTGTAGACATTGGTCGTGATGATATAATACAGTCCGTTGTGGTGGCGAATCGTCGGGGCATGGATTCCGCCATCAGACTGAACGTCCAGCAGGTTGACGCTGCCGGAACATTGCTCCGGGCGGTGCAGGCCATGACCAATCAGGTTCCAGTTTACCAAATCCTTGCTGTGATGAACGGGCAACCCGGGAAACAATTCGAATGATGAATTGACCATGTAGAAATCATCCCCGACACGGCAAATGGAGGGGTCTGGGTAGCTGCCCGGTAAGATCGGATTTTGATAGGAGGTCTCTTCCGCGGCGAGACTGGACAGGCAGGCAAGGAAATAAAGTGAGACTGCTTTCATGGGACGATTTTCGTCAAGGGTTGCGGGCTAGCCGGCCCTTTCCGTTAATCTCCTTGAACGAGCAGTTTGAAAGTCCAACTTGGGAGTTCAAAGGACGGGGAAGCGGAGAGGGAGACTGGTTCACCGGTGAGGGCGTCTGCCCAATTCCCTTCAAGAAGCTGGTGACCGAGGGAGACCTCGTTGATGTTGTCCGCGGTGAGATTGGCGACGAGGAGGACCTTGCCGGTGTCGGTATGGCGCAGGAGCGAATAAACGCGGGCGTTGTCGGTGGACGGAACGCGCGAGACCGGGGCGCCTGTGGCAAGCGCAGAGTGCGATTGCTTGAGGGCGCACAGCGTCTGATAGAGCCCGTTGAGCGGGTGCGGCTGCCAGTCAATGGGATCCCGCTCAAAGAACTTGAGCCGTTTGTTGAGGCCGGCCTCCTGACCGTTGTAAATGAGCGGAATGCCGTCCATGACGAAGGTGAGGGCGGCAAAGACGGCGGCACCACCGCCGAGGCGCTCCTGAACGGTCCCGAGCCAACTGTTTTCATCGTGATTGGAGGTCATGAGGAGGAAATCCGACCCATGAGGGAAGAGCAGATCCATGTGGGTTTCGATGACATCGAGGTGGGAGGCGGGCTGTTTGCCTTGGGCGATGGCGTTGAAGGCATGCATGAGGGGCCAGCCATAGGAGGCGTGGAAGGCTTTCAGCTGGTGGTCGGGGACCTCCGCTTCGGCGAGGAGGAAGAGGTCTGGGCGGGTCTCAAGGAGGGCGGCGCAGAGCGTATTCCAAAAGGCGGTGGGAACCCCAGTCGCGTAGTCGCAGCGGTAGCCGTCGATGCCAAATTCGGTGACCCAGTAGCGCATGGCCTTGATCTGGTACTCGAGCAGGTCCGGGTTGTTGAAATCCAGCTGAATGACATCGGTCCAATCAAAGCCGAGTGGGGGGATGAAGGAGCCGGAGGCATCGGTCATATAGAATTCCGGATGGGAGGAGGCGAGCGGATTGTCCCATGCCGAGTGGTTGCCGACCCAATCTAGAATGACACGCAGGCCGCGCGAGTGGGCCGCCTCAACGAAGAAGCGAAAATCCTCCTTGTTACCAAATTCCGGATTGATGCCCATGTAGTCCTTGACCGAGTAGTAGCTACCGAGTGGGCCCTTCCGGTTGACCTCTCCGATCGGATGGATGGGCATGAGCCAGAGGATGCCGGCCCCTAGGGCCTTGATGCGGTCGAGGTCCGCTTCGACGGCGGCGAACGTGCCGGCCTCCGAGTACTGGCGCACATTGATTTCGTAGACCACCTGATTGCGCACCCAATCAGGCAGATCGGTCGAACCCTGCTGCCAGAGCAGCTCCGTCGGCTTGGCGGCCAGGGAGGCGTGAACGATAGCGGCCAGAATGGCAAGACTGGCAAAGGTGGAACGAAGCGGATAGGTCATGAGAGGATCGGTGTTGGGTTAACGAAGGGCAGTGGGGGTCGCCAGTGCTGACAAAGCGAGCGGCGTGCCTTTATTTAACATGCCATAGAACGCCCCTTTAACAGGCGAGAAATCCAGAAAAAATCCTGAGAAATTGGGACAAAACCTATATTGCAGTGGAGGGGGGTGGTTTTGCGATGGCTTCTGGGCCGGAGCGCGGTTAGCGAGGGGGCATGAATTGGAAGCAGGCTCTTTGGATTTTTTGCATAGTGCAAGCGGGGTGGGGTGGGTTGTCGGCGGTTGAAGTGGAGCGGGTTGAGCCATTGAACTGGTGGACACGGATGCCAGACCCGGAGGTCCAGGTGCTCCTGTATGGAGAGGCCCTCGGAGGCTTGGAGGCACGGGTCGATCATACCGGAATCCGTGTCAGCCGCACGGTGAGGGTGGAGAATCCCGCCTATCTGTTTGTGTATCTCGAGGTTAGTTCGGAGGCCATGGCCGGGCGGACGGAGATCACCCTCTGGCAGGACGGGGCGCAGGTGGCGGCGGTGCCGTTTGATTTGAGGGAGCGCCGTCCCAGTTCGGCGCAGCGGAAGGGCTTTGGTCC
>JBEAQI010000180.1:0-3233 GCA_041163965.1 Verrucomicrobiota bacterium
TTCAATTTACCGTCCGCGCCCTCGATCAGGTACGGCAACGCTTCCCGGATGCCCCCGTCGTCGCCCACCCGGAATGCACCGAAGCCGTCCGCGACCTCGCTGATATTGTCTGCAGCACCGAGAAAATGGTCACCTACTGCCGCGACAACCCTGCCTCCCATTTCATAATCGCCACCGAAACCGGCATGATCCACCGGCTGCAGCGGGAACTTCCGCACAAAACCTTCATCGCCGGCCCCACTGAGCACTGCGCCTGCAACGATTGCCGCTTCATGAAAATGAATACGCTCGAGAAAATGCGCGACGCCTTGCGCGACATGGCCCCCGAAATTGTCATGGAAGCGTCGCTCCGGGAACGGGCCGCCATTCCCATCCAGCGCATGCTGGACTGGAGTCGATCGTGACCCCCGACCCATCCGCCCTGACCTACAAATGGGATCGCCTGCGGGGCGCGGGGCAAGGCATCGTGGAAACCTGTTGGCAGGTCTTCGCACTGCTCGTGGCCATCCGCTACTTCGAGGCGGACGAGTCGGTCAAGCAGTTGATCCCAGCCGGTCTCGGCATTGGCTTCCTGCTGGCTCCGCTCGGCCTCGGCCTTGCCAGTCGGCTTCACCTTCGCATCTCGAGCCTGATCGGCGTTCTCTGGGTCGGCGTGGCCCTCTCCATCGGCGGCATGATCATCAGCCCGTCAACGGGCTCCTTTGTGGCCTTCGTCATCATCGCCCAGATCCTCTCCAGTCAGTCCGTTCCGCTCCTCACCCATCTCTACTCCGCCAACTATGCCGGCCACCTGCGGGGAAGCCGGCTCTCCACCACCTTTGTCATCGGCAGCTTCGCAGGCATTCTCGCAGGCCTTATCGGGGGAGAAGTTCTCGATCTGGATGTGGCCCTCTATCCGTGGTTGTTGGGCGGTGGCATCCTCGCCGCTCTCCTCTCCGCCGCCGCCGCCTCCAGAATCCCATCACTCCCGGCCACCTCCCTGCGCTCGCGCAATCCGCTGGATAGCCTCTCCCTCATCTGGAAAGACGGGCTCTTTGGCTGGATGCTCCTCGCCTGGATGTTCATGGGCATTGGCAACCTCATGCTCATCCCAATCCGGGTCGAATACCTCGCCAACCCGCTTTACGGCGTCAATGCCACCAACACCCAGATCTCGGGCCTCCTCATCTCCACCGTTCTCGCTTTTCGCCTGCTCTCCACAAAAATTTGGGGATTTCTCTTCGACCGGGTCAATGTGGTCACCCTCCGGGTTTCGCTTAACATGGTCTTCACCGCCAGCATTTGCTGCTTTTTCTTCACGGATCGGCTCTGGCTCATCGGGGTCGGATGCGCCCTCCTTGGCCTAGCCTTCGGGGGTGGCGGTATCCTCTGGTCACTCTATGTCACCAAAATCGCCCCGCCCGGCATGATCGCGTCCTACATGAGCGTCCATAGCTTCACCACCGGACTGCGCATGGCCGCCGCCCCCTTCATCGGATATGGCATTGTTTCTCTCGCCCATCCTGCCGTCGCAGCATGGCTGGCACTTCTCTGCATCGGGATTTCTACCCTGATCTTTATCCCACTTAAACCGCTGATCGATGCCAAGGGAGCCCAACTCGACCAGCCACCAGATCCTCCCCTCGACGCCTCGCGCCCCAACCCGGCCTGAATCCTCACCGCATCATCAGGGTTCCCCGCCACCTCGCCATCATACCAGAGCGATCGGTCAAAGATAATCGGCCAGTTCGTAGAGAACAGGATCCCTCGTCGGTTGCCGCATCCGCCGCAATAGGGCCCGCGTCTTTTCCACCCCTCCCTCCTCCGACGGATCCGCCAAGGTCTCAAGATCCTCCATGTCGCCATATTCCTCTTCGAGTTTGTCGGGGTCCTCGCCTGCCTCCAACCGGGCGATCATCTCCTCCATCGAGGCCGGCAGCTTCTCCCCCGTCAATTCGGACATTTTGCGCATCAGTTGGCCCATCCGGCGGGGATCGGGATTCTCCTCGTCCAAGGTCGACAATTCGCGCTCCATTTCAGCCATTGCCGCTTCCATGCGGGGATCGTCCAGCCCATCTGGCCCATCAGCCTCAGGCTCCTTGGCCCGCCCAATCACCGCAAATCCGGAAACCACCCGCCGCATCGGATAAGCAGGGTCATCCGGACACCGCGGCACAACCGTCGCGTCAATCAACGAACGGGCCAGAAAGGCATAGATTTTGTGCGTTTGGGAGGAATAATACTCGTAGATTGGCATACCGGATTCTTCCTTAGTGGGATTTCATGGGAAAGGTCAACCTCCCAGTCCAAGGCTTAGACAGGGACAAATCGATTGAGCTCACGATCCTTTCGTACCTCTCCGGGCCGAAAGAGCCCGCCATTCATCGCAATGTACACGCCAGGTGGCAAGATACGCACCGCTGCCCATGCGAACCCAATGTTGAAAATGGCATCATTGTCCCGGAAGCGTGCCGGCAACAAGGCCCCCGTCAGCAAAATCGTGCGGTCCTCAAGATCTCCGAGAAACTGCGCGGTTTGGGTCATCGTATCGGTCCCATGGGTCACCAGCACCCGGCGCTGCGGCGCAGCCTCAATGGCCCGCCGAATCTGGAGCCGGTCCGCATCGTCCAGTTCAAGGCTGTCCTTGCGCATCAACGATTGCACCGTAAAGGTCTCCGCCACATGGGCCTGCCGTAAGACATCGGCAATCTGGGGCTCCCCAACGGAATAGGTGCTCTTCGCGTCGAAATAGACTTTATCAATCGTTCCGCCGGTTGTCAGAATCAAACAGGGCTCATTCATACGGATCACGATGTCACCAAGCCACCCTGATGACAACCCGACAACGGGGAATTCACAACTGAAACCCCTCCATCAGGTGCAGCATCGGCAATAGATAAGCCACCAACATGCCGCCTACCGCCAACGCCAAGCCCATCAATAGCATAGGCTCTGTCGCACGGCTCAGTTGCTGGCCCCACCAGCGCACCGACTCACGCAACTCGCGGGCACGCTTATCCATGAAATCGTCCAGCCGTCCGCTCTCCTCGCCAAGGGATATCAAGGCTCGGCTGTCGTGGGAAAAAAGGGCACAGGAGCAAAACCCCTCCATGAAGGAAGCGCCATGCAACAGATGAGACCGAAACGCCATCAGGGCCGCTGCCTCCCACTTCGATGGCAACCCGCTGGCCACCAGTTCAAGGGCTCTTGGAATGGCATGACCACTGCGCAGCAACGGCCCAAGCTGCCCCAGC
>JBEAQI010000181.1:0-10000 GCA_041163965.1 Verrucomicrobiota bacterium
AAGACGCAGGCCTTACTGGAACGGATTGAGGAGCGCCGTGACGTCTCCAATTTCATCAGCTGGAAGTACCTGCTGCCGCCGATTGCGCTGCTGATTTTGACCCGCTTTGGCTTTCCGGTGAGCACCTCGTTTTTGGTCTTGATCACCTTTCAGCCGGCGGTGCTGAGCAGTATGTTGATCAAGTCTCTGTCCGGCTACGTGGTGGCAATGCTGGCTGCGTTGGCTATCTACCTGCTGGTGGTGAAAAGCTTGGAATCACGCTGGCGCCGGGAGGGCGAGGATGGAATCAAGCCCATCTGGGTAGGGTTGCAGTGGTGTTCGACCGCCTTTCTTTGGTCGATGTGGCTGGTGCAGGACATGGCCAACATTTTTGTTTATCTTCCGAGGATGCCGGGGGCGGGGTGGTTGGCCTTTGCGATCGTCTGGATGGTGATGGTGCAGGCCTTTATTTACTACACCCACGGTGGGAAGATTCAGCAAGTGGTGACGTCCAAAACGAACACGCATGACATTCGTTCAGCGACCATCGTAGACCTTCTATACGGGCTTGTGCTCTACATTTTCAAGGTGCAGAGCAATGTGCCGATGAGCACCACATGGGTGTTCCTCGGGCTATTGGCTGGACGCGAGATCGCCTTTGCGTTGTCGCATGCCGGCACCCTGAAGCATGCCTTCAAGCTGGCGCGCAAGGATATGGTCAAAGCTGGGTTTGGACTGGGCGTCAGTGTGGTGATCGCCTACTTCATTAACCTGGTCTGATCCGAGTTGGGAGATTGCTCCGGAGCCGGGCCCACCAGGTTTTGGAGGGTGGCAGCGTAGGCTTCCCCGGAGAGGTCCTTGTATCCGTGACGCAGGACTTCCGTGCCATCTGGTCCGATTAGAATAACGGTTGGCCAGGATTTGATATCAAAGTGAATGACGAGGGATTGCAGGCGGGCGGTTTCCGCTTTGGTCAGCTTTGGTTTACGCCTTGAGCGGACCTCTATTTGCACGAGATGTGCCTCGGCGAAGGCGATGGAGGTTTCCGACTGAAGGACGGTCTCCATGAACCGGTTGGAGGTCATTGACCATCCCTCCCCGATGAAAGCGATGTGCAAGTGACGACCTGTCGAGGCGGCCTCACCCAAAGCCATAGAGAGATCTGTTTTGAGCAGGTCGAGTGGATCGGCTGCCAAAGGATAGGCAAGCGCCATGAAGAGCGCGCCGATCTTCCCTAAGGATTGGCGCGCCATTGTTGAAGGGCCTTCAGGGCATCAGAACTCTGTGTGGCAGGAGAGGCGCCGAGGTCCCGCCAGACGATTTTTCCATCCACGACCAAGAAGGACTGCCGCTTGTAGGCCATTCCCGCAAAACTGTTGACGCCGAAGGCTTTGCCGAGGGCCTTATTTTCATCGGCGAGCAGAATGAAAGGCAGGCTATATTTTTGCTGGAAGGCGAGCTGGTTGGCTACGCTGTCCATGCTGACGCCGACGACTTGGAGGCCGGCATCCTGCAAGTCGGCGAAATTGTCCCTCAAGTTACACGCTTGTTTGGTGCAACCGGGGGTATCCGATTTCGGATAAAAGTAAACAAGAACGGGGCCGGCGGCATAGAGGGCCGCGAGGTCCACCGGTTCTCCGAGATGGTTGGGGATGACCGCGGAGGGGGCAGTGGCCCCTGTCTCGAGCGGGGAATCCCCGAATAGGCTGAATGGCAGCATGGTTAAGAAGAGAACAAGCAATTTATGGATATGCATATCGTTAAGAAGCGATAATTATCACAATGGGCAAGGCAGATGGGGCTGGATGGACAATATCCCAGACAGGGGGTAGGCGGGCGAGTCCTGTGGAGCCGGGTTTGGCTTAGTCAAGGCGTTTGCCGGAGGCATGATCCATGGCATCCAGAACAATCTGCGGAGTTAGGAGTTCGGGGAGGACAAGAGGACCCTCCAGAGCGGGTCCATAGACCAGATTGAAGGGGACCGCGGAGCGCCCGAATTTGGCCAGTTCCTCGCTTATCTGCGGGTCCTGCTGGGTCCAGTCTGCTTTCAGGGCGATGGCTTCTCCGGATAGGAAGCGATCGCGGACCGTTTCCGAGGAAAATACGGCAGCCTTGTTGGTCTGGCAGGTCACGCACCAACGAGCGGTGAAGTCGAGGTAGACGAGTTTCCCGTCGCGGGCTAGTTCCTCGGCCAGTCCCGGTTCCCATTTTTGCCATGAAATGGCAGGATCGTTCAGGGAGGGCGCCTGGGTGGCGCGAAGGCCCATCCAAAAGCTGGCAG
The DNA here is from genome assembly GCA_041163965.1 of Verrucomicrobiota bacterium. GTDB lineage: Bacteria > Verrucomicrobiota > Verrucomicrobiia > Opitutales > Oceanipulchritudinaceae > Oceanipulchritudo. The sequence continues at coordinate 2,261 of JBEAQI010000181.1, forward strand.
CGATGAGAAGAACCGCGGCGGTGGTCGCGGTGATCTTGGTTTTGGCAGGTTTGTGGTAGGCGCCCCAGCGCCCAAAAATCCAGAGGGCGAGGGCGATGACGACAAGACTGAGCAGGACCTTTAGGAAACTCGAAGGAGAATAGCCTCCTTCATCAGTGAGTTGACCAGCGAGCACCCAGAGCAGGAAGGCGACGGTGGCGAAGAGCAGGAAGCTCATGGATTGTTTGAAAGATTCCATCCAAGGTCCTGGTCTTGGCAGGCGCTTGACCATGGACGGAAAGGCGGATAACAACAGATAGGGGAGGGAGAGCCCGATGGCAATGGCTGTAAAGACCGCAAAAGAGGCCAGCGGGGGCAGGGCGAGGGCGGCGCCGAGGGCAGGGGCGAGAAAGGGGGCGGCGCATGGGGTGGCAACGACAGTGGCCAGGACGCCGCTGAAGAAAGAGCCTGAATAGCCTTGCCGGACAGTGAGCCCTGCTCCGACTCCAACCGCGGACTGGCCGAATTCAAAAAGCCCGAACATGTTCAGCCCGAAGGCGAAGAGAAGAATAGTGAGGCAGAGGACAAAAGCGGGGGACTGCAATTGAAAGCCCCAGCCCAGTTGGCTACCGCCGGATCTCAACACGAGCAGGACCAAGGCGAGGATCCAGAAAGACAGCAGAACCCCCCCTGTAAACACCAAGCCGTGTCGGATGACTTTGCCCGGGTCGGCCCCCGCGTGTTCGACGAACCCCATGATCTTAATGCCGAGCACGGGGAAGACGCAGGGCATCAGATTGAGGATCAATCCTCCCAAAAACGCGAAAAAGAGAAGGCCGATGCTCAGGGGCATGGCGGCGCTTGCGATGGGAGAAGTGGGCTGAATGGGAATGGCGACGGTGAGGTAGGACAGGCCATCGGTGCCGGGCCAGGGATCGCTGGCGGCCAGCACGCCATCCAGCTTTTCCGGGAAGGCATTGGCGGAGGCATCTGGGGACAGTCGCAGGTGGAGCCGGTCTGTTTCGGCGAGGACGACGGTGGCGGTGCTTTCAGGATTGATGGAGGCCGTGGCATCAAAAAAGGTGTAGGGTGGGGCCGGCAGAGGGCCTTGCACCTCCAGAATAATTCCCTGCCCCGATTTCCACGCCTGAATCTGGTGGGCGGCTGAGGCGGCCGGTAGGGACTGATCATGACGTGCGAAGTAGGTTGACCACTTCGATGGAGCTGGCGGATCGGCGGACACAGGGAGGGTCAGGGTACCGGAGGCGCCTCCAGGCCTGCAGTCTTTCTCGCACATCAGCCACTCTGCGCGATAGGAAATTTTAAGCGAAGAGGCATCCAGGGTGTCCGAGGTGGAAAGCGTGGCCACCAGAAGCACTTTGTCCTCGTAGACATAATCGATCAAATCCCCTTGTGTGTAGATCCGCGGAGTAGGCCATGATAGCTCAGAAACCGAGACCCCTTGGGGGAGATCCCATTCAATGGACGGTCCGTAGCCGGTGGCGGTTGATTTCCAGTAGGTGTGCCAACCTGCATCGTGGGACAGGAGAAGGCCGATCCGGTAAGGCTCTCCGGGGCGCAAATGCCCTTTTTCCCCAATGACGCGCGCCACCACATATTGATCTCTGACTGCGGGGCTGTCCACCGCCCGAGCGGTGGCGGGCAAGAGGAGCAAGCCTGCGAGCAGAATCTTGAAGGGGGTCGGGCCTGAACGGAAGAGGGCTTGAAACGACATGGATGCTAGCATCTGCAAGGATAAATTTTTGGCAAGAATCCATGTGGAATTGACCTTGGCCTGTTCCCTTTGCTGAAAGGAATTCAATCCCAGCCTATGAACAGCACCCTTCGCATTGATGATTTTCTTTTTCTGAGGGTCCTTGATCCATCTGAGGGACAGGCCTTGTACGCGGTCGTGGATGCCAATCGCCAGCACCTGCGGGAATGGCTGCCATGGGTCGATCAGACCCGAGGGCCGGCCGACTCACGCCAGTTCATTGAGCGACTGCATGTTGCCTTTGAGGGGCGGCAGGCGGCCCATTATGGGATTTTCCGGGGAGGCGAGCTGGTTGGAATGGTGGGGTTCCACGCCTTTGATTGGACCAATCGGGTGACCAGCCTTGGCTATTGGCTGGCAGCCGCGGCTTGTGGAACTGGGATCATGCGCCGGAGTGTGGGGGGCTGCCTTGGCGAAGCCTTCCGGGTCGGGTTGAACCGCATCAGTATCCGATGCGCCACCGGCAACATCCGCAGTCGCCGAATCCCTGAAAGCCTGGGATTCACATTCGAGGGACTCCAGCGTCAGGCCGAGTGGCTAAATGGCCGCTACGTGGACTTGGAGGTCCACAGCTTATTGGCGGATGAATGGCGGCCTCATTTGGTGGCCAGTTCGGTGCGATCCCGATAGGTCTTTCGGATCCAATCCCTCAGAAGGGTGGACTCGTAGAAAAAATTCTGGTGACCGGAGCGAATCGGGGCGAGGACATTCATCATGAAAGAGAGGTCACTAATCGTTTCCTCACCGGAGGAGAGGATTTTTCCCTCGGCGTCCAACAACTGATAGGTGAAGCTGAGGCGCGGTGGGTAGATATTCTCCACATAACGGATATCGGCGTTGTGGCGATTGCGCCAAGGCTGGATATCGCCGGCCATATCGATATTGGTGAAGTAGATGACCAGTTTTTCCCCTTGGGCGAGATACTTGGTGGCCACTGATTCCAGTTCCTCCGACAGTTCCGCTTCAAAGAGGGGCAACGTGCTTTCCTCGCTGAGACCGCTGATAGAGAAATCCCGGAAATCTTCCACGGGGGCGAAGGTAAGTTCAATCGTTCCTGCCGAGGTCGAGAAAGGGATCGCGGCAGAAACGGCAAGCAAACGGAGGAATGACTTGGTTTTCATGCTTAGGATCATATTCAATACCGGTAAGGACGCAAATCCTAAATATTGATCTTTGGCGGGGTGGGGTCGGTTTGAGGCTTGCAGGAGTTGGTAGGGCTCTGCCATACCGGCGACATGGCATTTTTGCTCATCGCGTATCTGACGCTGCTGGCGATTGGCCTGAGTCTGTACCATTCCTACCGTGTGATCACGAAGGCGGCGGCGGGTGAGGCAACGGTCAATGCCATTCAGGCCGGGGTGAGAGAAAAACGCCTCCTGCTGGGGGCCTTGGCAGCGGCGGCCTGCTATGGGGTGGGACTGTTTGTTATCACCTTTTTTCGCGAGGGGCTTTCCGTGTATGTGGTGCTGACGCCCATGGTTTATCTTGTGGTATGGGCGCTGCCGCGGCTCTTTTTGCAGCGCTTGGAATAAGGCCGGAGCGTGGGCCGCTTAAAGGATCCTAAGGGCGCGGAGGGTTCCAAGCATGAGGGGCAGCGCAATCATCGCGGCGGTCACAAGGATAAGGAGGCGCCGATGTCGCCGCGCCCTCTGGTCAGTGATAGAATCTGGATCGGTCATGGGTCGATGCTGACAGCGATGCGAAAGCCGACAAAGCGGTTGCGTTCCCCGCGGCCCCGCTCTTCCACGGGACGCTCAGCGAGCCGGGCGGTGGAGTCGCGAAGGGATCCCCCAAAGGCAGCGACCTGCTGGGCACTGGGGTCGGCATGGAGCCATTCCGCGACATTCCCCAGTAAGTCGTGAAAGCCGTGTTGATTGACCGACGAGGTGCCGACTGGCTGCGGTTCACGGTTGGCATTCAGGCTGTGCCAGGTGCTGGCCCGAAGCCGGGCGGGGTCGACTTCTCCGACTGCAGCCAGAGCGGTCGAGAGGTCAGGCAAGCGAGTGGGTCTTCCAAGAATCCACGACAGCTTGTCGGCAAAGTCCTTGGCCTCGGACCAGGTAACGGAGTCTACGGGGAGGTCAGGGTTTTTGTTGAGCGATGGATTTGAGTCGGTGATCCGCTCGAAAAGGAGTTGGTTGATCTCCGTTTTATATAAGCGTGTTTGCGGAGATCCCGGAACCGGAAGGAGGTTGGCAAGAATGCTCTGAACGAGGGAGGCGAGGTCGTGGCGCAGTGCATGCAGATAATCGACGCGGGCGGTGTCCAGTTGGGTTCGAAATCGACTATCTGGAAACTGTTCAAGGAAATCGCGGGTGAGTCGAAACCACTGCGAAAGCAGCGGTTGAAGATTCGTAAATTCCTGTTGGCGGAGGGCTTGGTCGATTTGATCTCGAAGCCCTTTCCATTGGCGGAAGGACTCGAGGCTGGCGGCGCTTTGCTCGACCTGCGCCGCTTGCCGGAGGAAGGGCTCGAAACGGGAGCTTTGTCCCGGCGCCTCGACAGAGAGGGTTTCGATCACGGTTCGCGCCTTTCGGGAAGCGCGAACGGCGGCGTCCACGTCCTGCTGTTCTAGAGCCGATTCGGCCGCCTGTACCAGTTGTTGGACTTCTTCCATCTCCTCGGCTGTCTGGAGTGATGCCCACTGTGACTCAAGGTCCCGGAGGGTCATCAAAGAGGCGTAACGCGAGGTGCGGTGGGTTTGGTTCAGAAGTCGCTGTTTCTCCATGGCTGATGCGATGCTATCGCGGGCCGCGCCAAAGTCTGCCTTGGCGATACTGGTCTGGGCCTGTTCGCGGAGGGCGGTGATGTCGTCATGTATGGGGCGGGTGATCCACTCCTGACGCAGACTTTGTAAAGCGTTGAGGCGGACCGCGTCGCGGTCGGGGGAGCGCGCATGCTGACGGTTGATCTCCTCCTGGAGGGCGATGGCCTCCTCCAGCTTGGCGAGGGCGGCCTGCCCATCACCGCGATCCATGAGGTGCCGTGCCTCCTGCTCCCGTTCGCGAGACGGGGCCGCCAGAAGGGATCCCATTTCCTGATCATAGAGACGCAATAACTCATCCAGTTTGTCGAGGTCGCGTTTGGAGGCGATTTCACTTGCCCGATTGTCAATGATGGCACGTTGCAGGGAGATCGCCTCCATCAGGCTCTCCAAATCCGATTCATTCACCTCTTGAAGGTGCCGGCGCTCTTGGAAGCGGGTGGTCAGGGTCTCGACGCGGTCGCGGAATTGAGAAAAAGACGGACTGGTGGCAGAGGAATCCTCCGTAGGCGTTTGAGGACTGGTTTCGGATGCGGAATCATCGAGCCGTGGCTGAAGCTGACCGATGAGGAGCATGATGCTGAAGAAGACCACCACCAGCAGGCCCAGCATCGCGAACCAAAAGAACTCGCGCTTGGCGCGGGCAATTTCGATATCACGGGTCCCGTATTTGTGGAAAAGTTTCATTGGGTGGAGCCGGTTAGGAGGATGCCAAACCCTTTTCAAAGGCAAAAAAAAAGCAATCCCCGATGGCACATTCGCGGGGATTCTGAAAAAAGGGTTTCCAGAGACTGGGGGAACCGCCATAAGCATGATCTGTGTTTGATCAAATCACGATTCTGGCTCCCGGCCTCCTGGGGGCTTCCCTCGGTATGGCGGCGAAGGCGTCCCAATTGGCACGAACGGTCAAAGTCTGGGCCCGCCGCGAGGAGGTCCGCGAGGCCTGCTTGCGCATGGACTGGTGCGACGCAGGCTTCGCTGGGCTGGAGGCTTCGGTAGAGGGATCCGAACTGGCCATTGTGTGCGCCCCGGTCGATATCATTCCCGAGCTCGTCGAGCAGATCCGGCCCCATCTGGGCGGTGGAGCGCTCATCACCGATGTGGGGAGCACCAAGGCCGCCATCTGCAGGCAGTGCAAGGATCAAGCAGGATTGGCACGCTTCGTTGGATCGCATCCCATGGCCGGCTCGGAAAAGAGTGGATTGGAGCATGCCCGGGCCGACTTGTTCATGGATCGGCCCTGTATCGTCACGCCGCTAGAGTCGACCCCCGAGGCATCGCTGCGGCGCATCACGGCCTTTTGGGAGGGTGTCGGTATGCGGGTTCACGCCGTTTCGCCCGAAGAGCATGACCGGATTGTCGCCCACATCAGCCATTTGCCGCACCTTGTGGCAAGCCTGCTGGCGCGGCAGTTGGGCGGATCGCCCGCTGAATGGGCTGCCTTGGCGGGCAACGGCTTGCGCGATACGACCCGCATCGCCGCAGGCAGCCCCGCCATCTGGCGGTCTATTTTTGCAAACAATTCCGCTGAGGTGATGCACGCGCTCACCGGGCTCGAGGAGCAGCTGGCCTGCTGCAAGTCCCTGATTGCGCGGCAGGATTGGAGTGCGATGGAGCAATTTTTGGCGGACGGACAGCGGTTTCGAAAGGGCCTTGAATGACGATGCCGGATCCGTATCCCGTCCCTGTGTGGACCCGTCCCTGTCACGGGGCGGTTTCGTTGCCGGGCTCGAAGAGTCTCACCAACCGTGCTCTGCTGCTGGCGGCCCTCACGGGTCAGACGGTCCATCTGGAAGGAGCTTTGTTCAGTCGCGATTCCGCTTTGCTGGCGTCTAATCTGCGTGCCCTCGGATTTGGGGTGGAAGAGGAGCCTGACGCGAACCGGTTCACGGTGAAGGGAGGCGCTGGCCGCATTCCCCGGGCTGAGGCCGAGTTGTTTGTCGGCAACGCCGGTACCGCGGCCCGGTTCTTGACGGCCTTTGTGTGTCTGCACCCCGCGGGCTCCTATTCGTTTGATGGCGATCCCGAGATGCGCGAGCGGCCCATGAGAGGCCTTATTGAGTCCCTCGAGGCCCTTGGCGCCCGTTTCTCTTTCGGAGGCAAGCCAGGACACTTCCCTTTCAAGGTCAGGACCAGCGGCCTCCGAGGCGGTGCTTGGCGGGTGGAGGCGGACGCCAGCAGCCAAATGCTGTCGGCCCTCATGATGGTGGCTCCCTTCGCGGCTGAGCCGGTGCACATTCTGGCGCCCGGGGTGCGGCCTGCGTTCGTGGAAATGACGGCCCGCATGATGCAGTTGTTTGGCGCGCCCATCTGTGGAGATCCCCAAAGCGGTTACGAGATCGGCTCCCATGGCGCCTATGCTTGTCCGGCGGCGCGATTTGCCATCGAACCGGATGTCACCGCCGCGAGTTATTTCATGGCCCTTCCCTTCGTCGTGGGAGGAGAGATTTTCGTGCAAAATATGCCCCGACAATCCCTGCAGGGAGACGTTGCCTTCGCGAACGTTCTGCGGGACCTTGGCGCTACCATCGCCGTTTCCGATGGCGGGTGGTCGATTCGGTCTTCGATTCCCCGTTCCGGGCCGCCGCGCACCTTTTCGTTTGAGCGTTTTTCCGATACCTTTCTGACGCTTGCGGCGATTGCCCCGCTTTTTCCTTTTCCGATTGAGTTGACGGGAATCCGGCACACCCGCTTTCAGGAGACGGATCGCATTGCGGCGATGGCCACGGAATTGAGGCGTGCCGGAGCAGCTGTCACCGAGTTGGAGGATTCCCTGACGGTTTGCCCTTTTCCGGTCGACAAGGCCCAGCCCATTCAGGTCCGTACCTACAAGGACCATCGTGTGGCCATGGCCTTCGGTATCCTCGGTTCCCGGGATCGCCTTGGCAACGGGTCTCCATGGATCGAGATAATGGATCCCGCTTGCTGTGGCAAAACCTTTCCCGCCTTCTTTGCGCGACTGAATGATTTGTATTTGAAATGCCATGACAAAATTTGAGAGCCCTCCCATGGCCTTCACGGTGGTGGCCATCGATGGAGGCGCCGCTTCCGGAAAGTCCTCCACGGCCCGGCTTCTCGCCGAACGTCTTTCCTTTCTTCACGTCGACACCGGTACCCATTACCGTTCCATGGCCCGGGCCTGCCTTGATGCCGGGCTGCATCCCGTGGACTCCTTTGAATTAAGAGCCTTTCTTGCCGCGATGCGCCTTGATACCGTCATTGA
>JBEAQI010000182.1:0-2877 GCA_041163965.1 Verrucomicrobiota bacterium
GATAAATTAGCGACGCTCTCCTGGTGAAAGGGATATAACAAAATGAATCCCAGGATTCCCTTGTTTGACAACTCGGGCAATATCCGGCGGGGCCGCGACCCTAATACAAACCGCTCGGGATCCTCACGGTGCAGCTTTAAATGCAGCCCCTCCTCCGCCAGCCGATCGCTGATCCCCACCAATACCCGCCGGGTCGTCTCGGACTCGTGCGACAACTCCATTGGCTGCGCCACCAACACCACCACCGTGCGCCCCTTCTCCTCCCCGATGCGATGATTTCGCGGCGGCGCATAAACGTATCCCAAACGGCTCGCCAATTGAAACACCTTTGCCCGCGTCTCAGGATTTATCTTTGGATGATTAGTAAAACATCTCGAAACCGTCGTCCTGGAAAGATTCAGGCGGTCCGCTATGTCTTTCTGATTCATAAGGGTTATGCAGAGTCGACCTGTCGCTTTGTCAATTCATTCAATGGGATATCCTCCCATGATCAAGCCGCTTCCGTGAAATGATAGCACATGCATGAGTCCCTCCCTCACCTCCCCGGATTATTGCATATTTATGCAAAATTTTATTGCATCCAAATGGTCCCACTCCCACCGTATCGCCAATGCCGCGGATCAACCAGCAAACCATCGCTAAGCAGTTGAAGCTCTCTCAAACCACTGTTTCTCGCTCGCTTGCCAATCACCCCGCAATCAATGCGGAAACCAAAGCTCTGGTTCTCGAAGCGGCCGCCCAGATGGGCTACAGTCAACGCATAAAAAGGAATCTTTCACAAAACGGTGGGAAGCGAACGCCGATCTGGGGCGTGTTGATCGCAATGCCCAAAACTGAGACAGGGCCATCCGAAACCTTTCAACTGGTCCTGCGGGGAGTGGCCGATAAAAGCACTCAGCACGATGCCATCCTTGATGTCGTCTACTTTGACCCCGCCACTGACTCGGAGACCGCCCTTTTGCGACGCATTCGCGCCACTGGTTGGAAGGGCTGCGTTCTCATCTACCCGATCAGCCCAACCCTCGCCCACGGAATTGCCAATCAGGTGGCCTGTGTCTCCATCATCGAGAACTACCGCCACGACCTGATTGATAGCGTCGACGTCGATCAAAGCGAAGCCATCCTGGGCCTGGTGCGAGCGCTCAAGGACGCGGGACACCAGCGCATCGGCTTCTTCTCATGGACCTATACCGTGGAGGCACCATGGGTGCTCCACCGTTTCGGCTCCTTCGTCGAAGCCCTATACCGCTGCGGTCTGACCTTTGACGCGAGGGCCACCGTCAACATCGACCCGTCCGAGCGCCTCAATCCGATTGAAGCCGCCGAAAAAGTGCGGCTTCTGCATCAGGAGGGAATCAGCGCCTTTGTCTGCGCTGCCGATCACCAAGCCTACGGCCTGCTGCATGAGCTTCGGAAGGCTGGATTGGAAGTGCCCAGAAACCTCTCCATTACTGGCTTTGACGGCATTCCCGCTCCCGCAAATTTACCCCAGTTGGCCACCGTCCGCGTTCCTTACGAGGAGCTGGGGCGATCTGCCACGCACCAACTGACCCGCCGCATGGAACAACCGGCCGCCCCACGACGGCATCTGCTCGTCGACGGCGACTACATAATTGGCGAAACCATCGGTCCCACCGCGAAATATTGATCTTGTTATGAACAGCGCCTCTTCACCAACCGGGACGGAAACCGCCGCCCCCATTGCATCATTTTGCCCATTATCTGATGATCATGGACCAACCGGCCGAGTGGACCCGGAGGGGCAACGGCGTTGGTACAGTATTGAGGGGGTGGAAGCCATGCGCCCCTTCCTGATGAGCCTGGTGAGCGACAGCGACCATTGGTTATTTATGCTCAGCAGCGGGGCACTGACCGCGGGCCGGGTAAATCCGGACCATGCCCTTCTGCCTTATTACACTCAGGACAAGCTCCAGGACATGGCGAGCGCCTCGGGCAGCCAAACGCTCTTGATGGTGCGTGAAAACGACCGGGAACACCTTTGGGAACCATTTCGGCCCACATGGGACCGGAGCAGCTCCATCAGTCGCCGGCTTTCCAAAAACGACCTCGGCAACCATATCCGGCTGGAAGAGTTTCATGCCCAACTGGGACTCCTCATCACAATTAGCTGGCGACCAAGCGAGCACTACGGGTTTGTGCGGCGAATGGAGCTGTTGAATGTGTCGGGAGAATCCCGCCACATACGGGTCCTTGACGGTCTGCGGAATCTGCTGCCCTCCGGCCTTGGGCAGCGCTTTCAAAATGAATTCAGCATTCTGGGTGATGCCTACAAACAGGCCGAACTCGATTTGGAAAGCGGGCTCGCTACTTACCACCTGAGCTCGCGCCCAACGGATCTGGCGGAACCCTTGGAGGCCTTGCTCGCGAACGTTGCTTGGCAGGCAGGATTGCCGGCAGAGACCGTGCTCCTCAGCGAGGAAGGGCAGGAAGGTTTTTTCAAGGGCATCCCACTTCAAACTGAAACCGCCTTGCGGGGACGCCGGGGCGCTTACCTTGGCATCCGTCATCTGGAATTGCAACCCGGGGCAGACCCGACCATCTGGTACACCTGCGCCGATGTCGACAAGGATGTTGTCGCCACGGAGGCCCTCGCCGCGGAACTCCGCGCTCATGGCACGGCCATCGTCCACCGCATCGAAGCGGACTGCCTCGCCACCGAGCAGCGGCTATGTCAGATGCTGGCCGCCGCGGACGGATTCCAATGGACCGCCGCCGCCAACCGGACCCTCCGCCATACCTCCAACACAACCTTCAACCTGATGCGCGGCGGCGCCTTCGTCACGGGGTACGAACTGCCTCGCGAAGATTTGCTGGCATCTGTGGCCCATTTCAATGCAGAGGCCGCAACGGATCTCG
>JBEAQI010000183.1:0-3169 GCA_041163965.1 Verrucomicrobiota bacterium
CGGCAGGGTGTTCACCTCCAGAAAGTTGTGGGCGCCATCCGCCACACGAAAGTCGATCCGCGCCAGATCGCGGCACCCACTAGCGCGGAAGAGCCTCAGGGCATCCGCCTCCATGCGGCGACACCGGTCGGGCTCAATCTCGGCCGGACAGGCATAACGGGTCAATCCGCTCGTGTACTTGTGCGCGTAATCATAGACGCCCCCCTCGGGATGGATGGATACACTGCCCAAGACAGCCCCTCCTAGAATCGCCACCGTGGCATCCACCCCAGGACAAAATTGCTCCGCCATCAGCACCCGGTCCGCCACTTTTGGCAATCGGTCCACGGCCTCCTCCACACTCCCCAGCACCAACAGGCCCACACTGCTTCCCTCCGAGCAGGGCTTCAGCACAAAAGGCACCCCGATCTGCTCCACAATAGCTTCGGCCACTACCGGGTGGCCCTCCTCCAACCGCACATGGCGCGCCACCGGCAGACCCAGCCGCGCCGCTAATTCCTTGGACCGAATCTTGTCAAAGGCAAGGGCACTGGATGCGGCATCACTCCCGCCATAGGCAAATCCTCCCGCTTCAAGCGCCGCGCTCATGCGCCCATCCTCCCCATAGGTCCCATGGACAAGGGGCAGAACAAGGTCACGCCGGGCATCAAGGCCCTCCGGTAAGGCATCTCCATCGAGCACGATCCGCCTCACCGGAATATCCTCCCCGGCCAAAGCCTCGCTCACTGCCTCTCCGGAGCGGATCGAGACCTCCCGCTCCGCTCCGCTGCCGCCACAAAGCACGACCACCCCCCGGCCGCTGCCACGCACTGCCTCACTTACTCGCATCATCGCTTGTCAAATACCGTACCAGTTCATCGGCCGCCTGTTCCCCCGTCAACCCGCGTAGATTTTCCCGCATTCGCCCCAGCAGCCAGTCATTATAAAGGGTATCCAACACCTCCCTGTAAAGCTGCGAAACCTGCTCCTGGCCAACAAGGATGCACGCTCCTCGGCGCTCCATGAAACGGGCATTGGCCTCTTGATGGCCGTCCGCCGCGTGAGGATACGGCACCAGTATCGCCGGAGAGAGACACACCACCATTTCCGCGATCGAACCCGCCCCTGCGCGACTCACCACAAGGTCCGCACAACTGAACAATTCGTACAAGGCGGAGTGAAAGGTGTAGCGCCGGACCTCAACCGGCTCCCCGGCATCCGACCGGCCATGCTCCACCGCCGGCAATCCTCCCTTTCCAGGACCGCTGACATGAAGGACCCAGACCCCGTCCGCCACCAGAAAAGCAGTGTGTTCTTGTATCCATGTATTCAGCACCGTCGCCCCCTGGCTCCCCCCCACCACCAGGAGAACCTTTGCAGAACGGGGAATCGCCATCTGCTCGCGAATCCGGTCCTTGGCTATGTGCCGGACCTCTCTCCGCAAGGGCATGCCCAACCGCACCACCCGCCGCGAGGGCACCCCACTCACCCTCACCCCCTCAGGCAAAAAGACGCGGGCCGCAAATCGGCCCAGCAACCGAATCGATTTCCCGGGAACGCGGTTGGCCTCATGCAGAACAAGCGGAATGCGGAGGAGCCAGGCCGCCAAACTCCAGCTCACCGCAAGGTATCCTCCAAAGGCCAGCAAAACCGCCGGTCGTTCGCGCTGAAGAATGCGCAGGGCCGTCACCATACCGGCAAAATTATGACTAAAAAACCTCCACAAACCGACCGGCTTCAACGCAAAAGGGGCCGCCTTGGCCCGGAAATAGCTGATCTCGGGATAGCCGCGCATCAATTGGCTGTCGATCTCCTTATGACTGACCACCAGGCACGCCGAGACGCCCTGTTCCTCAAGAGACTGAGCAGTCGCGATCCCGGGGGAGAGATGCCCACCAGTCCCTCCACAGACAATGTAAACGGGTTGGCCCATCTTCATAAGTGGTCGCGGGCCTCAAATTCGGGAGGATTATTCCACTGCCAGACATGCCGACAGATTATCCCCGTGAGCACATAGGAAATCACCAGATTACTGCCCCCGTAGCTGACAAACGGCAGCGACATACCTTTCGTCGGCAACAACCCCATCGAAACCCCCATGTTGACCAACGCCTGAAGGGTGATGAATAAAAGCGCTCCCGCCACCAGCAGGAAGGAATGCAGCGCCGGTGCCTTTTGTAACTGATACCAACTGGTAAGAAAGAAGACCAGAAACACCAGTGTCACCAGAAGCGTGAAAATCAGCCCGAGCTCCTCCCCAATGATCGGAAAAATAAAATCCGTGTGAGCCTCCGGAAGAAAGGCAAACGGCTGCCGTCCATTTCCGAGACCCACCCCACTCACGCCTCCCGAGGCAAAGCCCACTATCCCCTGCCACAACTGATAAGCCCCGCCACTGCGGTTGCCCTCCACGTCCATAAAGGAGAGAATGCGCTCCAACCGCACCGGATCCTGCCAAATCGCCAAGGCAAACAAGACCGCCCCCAACAACCCGCAGGGAATCAGAAAGGCCAGGGACGTCCCCGCCAAAAACAGCATCAGTCCCCCCACCAAGGCGAACAGAAAGGCCGTCCCAAAATCGGGCTGCAGAAGGATCAGGGCGAAAAACAAGGCCATGATCAGCACCGGGACCACAAACCCCTTGAGAAAGGATCGGCGCTCGCGATGAAACATGGAAAAATAGTGCGCCAAACAGAAAATGTAGCCAATTTTGGCGACATCAGACACCTGTAGATTCATCGGCCCGAGGTCCAGCCAACGTCTGGCCCCGTTGATTTTCAGGCCCACTCCGGGAATCAACACCATGACCAACAGAAAGACAGATCCGAGGGCGAGCCACCACGCCGCGGATCGCCACCGCTCAAAGTCGATCAGAAAGGTGCATCCAAACGCCAGCAGCCCGATGAAGGCCCACAAGAATTGGCGAATAAAATACCCGCCCAGCCCCGCCGCGTCGGCTCGACCGATGCTCATCAGCATGATCAGGCCCAGACCGTTCAGAAAAAAAACGCATCCCACGAGCACAAACGGGGCCAACCGCCGCCCCACCGTGTAACTCCAAAGGCGCTGCTGGCCGACACGCTGCATCAGTTCCCTGCCTCGGGATCCTCCGCGATCACTTCCTCCACCTCCGCAAACGGCAGATCGCCGTCCAGACTTTCCAAACTGTCCAAGGCCGTCGCCGTCGACG
>JBEAQI010000184.1:0-4455 GCA_041163965.1 Verrucomicrobiota bacterium
TGGGATTGCCTTGGTAAGTCTCCATGGCGGCCTCAAAAAAACGCCACAGGTCATGATCGTAGCAGATCACGGAGGTCACGGTGTAGGGCAGCGCATAGCCATCCATGTAGCGTCGCTGGCGGTCGAAGACGTTTTCGGGGAGCGAACGGCGCAGCGACTCGATGCGCTCACGCGGGTAGCGCACAGGCAGCAGGTCCGGGTCTGGGAAATACCGGTAGTCATGTGCTTCTTCCTTATCGCGCAAGGGGGTTGTTCGTCCAGCGTCCGCATCCCAGCGACGGGTCTCTTGGGGAATCGACTTGCCCGATTCATAGGCCTTGATTTGCCGTTTGATTTCGTAGCGGATGGCTTGGCTGACCCCGGTGATGGAGTTAAGATTTTTCATCTCGGCACGATTGTTGAGGGTCGATTGACCAATGGGCCGGACGCTGACGTTGGCATCGCATCGCATCTGGCCCTTTTCCATGTCGCAATCGGAGATGCCGGCGGCAGCAAGGTGCATGCGAACGGACTGCAGGAGTGCCACGGCCTCTTCCGGCGACTTCAGGTCAGGACGTGTCACGATTTCCAGTAGAGGCGTTCCGGCGCGATTAAAATCGACGAGCGAGTCCCCGTCACTGTGAGTCAGCTTTCCAACATCTTCCTCGAGGTGGGCGTGATCCAGTTCGATGAGGCGATGTTCACCGATTTGATTGCGAGCGGGGCCCGGCAGTTCGATTTCCACCTGGCCACCCACGCAGATAGGATGGTCTTTTTGCGTGAGCTGGTAGTTTTTGGGACTGTCTGGATAAAAGTAGTTTTTCCGATCCCATTGAAAGGTTTCTGGGATTTCCGAACCGAAGATGAGGCCGACGCGGATGGCCTGCTCAATGGCTTCCCGGTTGAGGACTGGCAGGGCCCCGGGGAGTCCAAGCACAACGGCATTGGTAAGGGTGTTGGGGGGCTCGCCGAAGCCGCAGGGGGCATCCGTGAACATTTTGGACCGGGTCTTCAGCTGGACATGGATTTCAAGTCCAATGACGGCTTCGTATTCTGGCATGATCTCAAGCGGGTTGGATGGCGGGAGGGTTCGCGGTGAAGGGGGCGGCCTTTTCGTAGGCCGCTGCCACTTTCAAGAGGGCGCCTTCCATGAACGGTTGGCCAATCAATTGCAGTCCGATGGGGAGCCCGTCTGAGGAGAGTCCGCATGGGAGAGAGACCCCTGGCAGGCCCGAAAGGTTGACGGAGATGGTGAAAATATCGGCGAGGTACATCGCCAGCGGGTCGCTGATTTTTTCACCTATTTTGAATGCGGGCGTTGGGGTGGTGGGAGTGAGGATGAGATCGACCTCATTGAAGGCGGCGAGGAAATCATTGCGGATGAGGGCCCGCACCTGCTGTGCCCTTTTGTAGTAGGCATCATAATAACCGCTGCTGAGCACGTAACTACCGAGGATGATGCGGCGCTTCACTTCCGTGCCAAACCCTTCGCCCCTTGATGCGCTGAACAGGTCCACGGCGTCGGTGAGCTCACTGGTCCGCCGCGTGTAGCGGACGCCATCGTAGCGGGCCAGATTGGAGGATGCCTCCGCGGTGGCGATAATATAATAGGTGGGAACCGCCAAGTCGGTATGGGGCAAGGACACCTCGCGAATGGTGAAGCCCATCGACTGGTAGGTATGGATAGCGCGCTCGACGGCCTCTTTAACGTCGGCGTCCACTCCTTCCGAGAGGTAGTTGGCCGGCACGCCGATGGTGCCCGGGGTGGGCGGGATCTCGAGGCTGACGCTGGCGGCTTCCAACGATTCCGGCCAGCAGGTGGAGTCCCGTCGGTCAGGGCCGCTGATGATGTCGAGCAGGGCCGCGACATCCGCGACACAGCGGCCGATGGGTCCGATTTGATCCAGGCTGGAGGCGAAGGCCGCCAGACCAAAACGGGAGACCCGGCCATAGGTGGGTTTCAGCCCTACGACGCCACAGAAGGCAGCTGGCTGGCGGATCGATCCACCCGTATCCGACCCAAGGCTCCATGGGCATTCGAGGGCCGCGACCGCGGCTGCGCTTCCGCCAGAACTTCCACCGGGGGTGTGGGCGGTATTCCATGGATTCCGGGTCACCTGAAAAGCTGAATTTTCAGTCGAGGAACCCATCGCGAATTCATCCATATTCAAACGACCAAAAGGAATCATTCCGGCCGCATGGAGGCGTTCGCCAACGGTGCTGGTGTAGGGCGAGACGAAGGACTCCAGCATGCGGCTGGCACAGGTCAGCGGTTCCCCTTCAATCGCAATCACATCCTTTATGCCAACGGGGATTCCGTCGAGCGGGCTCAAGGCTTCTCCGCGGGCCCGGCGCCTGTCGCTTTCCTGCGCGGCGGAGAGAATCCGTTGCGCATCAAGATGCAGAAACGCTTGAATGGCGGGTTCGGCCTCCGCAGCACGGGCGATGAAGGCCTCACATATCTGGACGGCGCTCAGCTGCCGTTTTTCCAACAGGCGGGCCAAGTCCAGAGCGGGTTGGGAGATGATTTCCTGGTAGGACATTTGATCTCAGGCGTCTTCGATGACCTTTGGGACCACCAGCTGGTTGTCCCGGGAAGCAGGGGCATTGAGCAGGGCTCTCTGAGGGGACCACCCTGGGGAAGGATCATCTTCCCGCAACGGGGCATCCGTTTCAAACGGATGGGACATCGGAGCAATTTCACCAACCTCAATTGATTGAAGCTGTTGGAAGAATCCGAGAATCTGACTCAACTGTTGGGAAAATTCGGTTTTTTCCTCATCTGAGAGGCGCAGGCGGGCCAAAGCGGCCAATCTCTCGATATCAATCTCAGGGACAGGTTGCATGAGTGAAGGGCGTAAGGAGGAGGCGAAATGAGGCAAGCGCGAATCGGGGGACCCGTGTCAAAGACTGCGCTCCAATTCATCAAGAATGTGCTCGACCGGTTCCATCCCGATCGAGAGACGAATCAATTCCGGGTGAAGCCCCATGGAAAGCAAGTGGGCGATGCCGCTCTCTGATTGGAGCAAATCATAGTGGGCAAGGTACATGAAGGGACAAAGCATGGTGAATCGCGCCCCAAAGCTCGGACTTTTGGCGAAGTTGCAGCGATCATAGAATGGATTCAATCCGTCTTTTAGGACGAAGCTGATGATTCCGCCGGGTCCGTTGGCGTGATGCTGAAGCCAGCGATAATTGTAGGCTCCCGGTTGTTTGTAGGCCCAGTGGACCGAGGCCACGGCGGGGTGGTTTTCGAGAAATTCGGCGACGACCGGGGTGGTGGCGTTGATGGTACGGATGGTCTCAGCATAACGGGGAATTTGAGCCGCGATTCGTGCCAAATCCCCCTCGCCGGGGGCTGACCCATATTTTGGCATGATGTCGCGCAGTGCCGCGTAGTGAGGAGAGTCGCTGTTCAGGGCGAGGGCGCCCATCATGACGTCGGCCTCTGCGGCCGCATATTTCGTGAGGCTGTTCACGTGCAGATCGGTAAAAGGAAGAACATGCACGTTGTGAGGACTGGCGAGGGTTGGATCAAGGATCAGGGCGGCCCCGAATCGTCGGGCAAGCCGTTGCAGCCGATCCAGGTCGGGCGTCTCGACCAGCGGATTGGTGGGCACTTCTCCAACGATTCCTGCCACTTCGGAACCTACATCTTCAAGGACGCCTTCCAATTCATCCAGATCGACAACACTCCTTATTGTTAACGGAACAGCGCCGGAGGTATTGAATTGCTCCAGAATGCGAACGGTATCCACATACAGCCAACCCAATTGTATCCAGAGGTGACGGCCCCGTTGAGCCTGAAGCTCGCTGATGGCGAGAAAGCCGGCGAAAAAGGCATTCATGCCACTTCGAAAGAGGGCAATATCCTGCGGGCTCGCGGTGCCATAAATCTGGTGCAAGTGTTCCCTGACAAAGGCATCGTTGGCGGCCCGCGAGCCGTCTCGTCGGTCTTCGGGGAAGGGAGCCCAACCGTGGCGTTTGTGCAAGATAGCCTCTGCCTCGCGTGAGGAAAGCCCAGAACCCGTATGCTGCAGGAAAGCCTTCGCCTTTGCGGCCTGAGACGGGTCCTGTCGCAACGAGACACTGAAAAAATCCCCATGGTCCCTTATATGCGCTCGAGAAATGCCACCGTAATCGCACAAGGCCCTTGCGGCCCATGCGTCGGGGAGGAGGGCATCCCCGTCAAGGAGGAGGCCCTCCTCTACCAAGTTCGTGCGCAGCGCGGCGAGGATAGGGTTGCAAAAAAAGCGCGGATAGCCGGCCACAAACGACGAAAGCACCCTTGGGTCTTTTTCCTCGTACCCAACGACATCGGTCATGGTCGGTAACTGCACACAAACACTGTGCGGACTGCCATTTATGGGATCCCCCAGCGGGCGTGATTTGAATTCCACGGCGAGATCGAATGAGGCTCCGTGGCGTCGGTCAATCCCGTCCTGTGGATTAGGCCGAATTATCGGCTTCAACGCG
>JBEAQI010000185.1:0-4959 GCA_041163965.1 Verrucomicrobiota bacterium
TCAAAAAAGACACCAACGACACCCGTGAGTCCGCCGCCATCCATGTCTGCCGCGACCTGCTCGACGAAGGCGCCCGCCTCGCCATTCATGACCCGAAAGTCCCCGCCGCGACCATCCTTGAGGATCTCAACTTGCCCGCGGGCAGCGATCGGGTCCAAATCTGCGCCGATCCGCAAACCGCTGCCGACGGGGCCCATGCCATCGCCATCTTGACCGAGTGGGACGCCTTTCGCAGCGAGCACCTTGATTACGCGCAGCTCTTCAAAGGCATGGAGAAGCCAGCTTTCCTCTTTGATGGTCGTAACATCCTGAACCTCGATGCCATGCGAGACATCGGCTTTGAGGCCCACGGCATCGGCAAGGCCTAAGCGCCCGCCAACACGTCACCTTTTCCGCTTAGCCGCGGGCATCGGCAAACGGGGTATGCTGGCGCCGATAACGCCGGATCAGCTGCATCAAGCTGGCGGCATCCTCGCTGCGCAACAGTTGCGCACGGACCTCCTCCTCCGCCACCAAGCGAGCAATTTCGCCGAGAATCGCCAAGTGTAGCTCGGGCTTTTCCGGGGGACTGACCAGCATGAACAACAATCGCACGGGCTCATCTAAACTGCCCATGCCGGTGACGCCCCTGGGCACCACCGCCACCCCGCACAAGGTCTGGTCAAGCCCCTCCAACCGGGCATGTGGTAGCGCCACCCCGTGCCCGAGGCCGGTCGGCTCGGCCTCTTCATGCTGGAGCACCCCACGGAGCAACTGCTCTCCACTGAGGCCCGGCACATCCGCCGCCAACCGGTCCGCCAACTCGCCCAACACCGCCGGAGCCGTGGTCTCCTTGGAAAAGAGCACCCACTCTTCACGCAGGGCGTTGAGGAGATAATCGGCCTCGCGCTGCAGGTATAGGGTCTCCACCGTCAACCCCTGATCCGACACCGTGCTCTCGGGCTTGGGATCAAGGAGGACCTCCAGCTTATGGCCGGTCAACAGCGCCGCCATCGTTCCCGGACGCCGGAACCGAGCCCCCGCCTGCTGCACCACCGCCGCCTCGCCGAGCAAGATCTCGGAACTGATCATGGAGGGCTTTGGCATCCAGCTCCACAAAACCGTGCCGCTGCTCTGGGCATCGTCTGGCTTGGCCGGTACTTCCGCCCAACGATAAACATGCGAGCGACCAAACGAGGGCTCCCATTTGTTGCACAGCAATTCATTCAGGTCCTCATTGTCCGTGAAAGCCAGCAGCTTGCCGACTCCCTGTAGCTCGGGGAGTTCCTCGAGCGCCGCGGTGTCCCGGGCATCGGCATAGAGCGCTTCAAGGCCCTCCTCTCTGGCCTCCCCAACCGAGACGCGGTTCCCATCCACCAGAACCACTGGCACCTGCCGCACCTTTGCGAGAAAGCGCGCCACCTCGCGCCCCATCCGATGCGCCCCCACGATCAACCACCCGTCGGGCCGCTTTTCTATCAATCGAAGGAGCCGCGCCAACGGACCAGCCGAGAACCCCTGCAGCAACACCGTCACAAAAATCACCGAGTAGACGAAGGATTCGAGAAATTCGGGATACTCGAAGCGTCCCTGCTCCGCGAGGGTCAGGGCAAAAAGGGAGGCCATCGAAGCCGCCACCACGCCGCGCGGCGCCACCCATGACAAAAAGAAGATCTCCGCCACGCGTAAGCCCGCCTTGCGCGTGCAGGCCAGTATCGTCAGCGGCCGCACCACCAGCACAACCAGCGCCACCAGCACAAAACCGGTCGGCCAAAAGGCCACAAACTGCGCAAACTCCAACCGCGCCACCAACAGGATAAAGACGAAACCGATCAACAAATCGATGAGGATGGATTTGAATTCCACGATCCCCTTCAGGGCCGGCGGACGCCGGCTCCCGCACACCAACCCCGCCACCGTCACCGAGAGCAATCCGCCCTCCGCGACCACCGCCTCTGTCACCCCAAATACCAACATCGCCGCCGCCACCACAAAGACATTCGTCATCTCCTCGGGGACCAGACGACTCTTCAGCAGGCGGGCTATCGCTTCCCCGCCGAGATAGCCGAGCAAGAGCCCCACCAGAATCCGGAAAAAGAGATGCAGAAAGGCCGTCTCACCCGCCCCGCCGACCACCACCTCATACGCAAGAATTGCCAGAAACACTCCGATTGGGTCATTCAATACGCCTTCCCAATGCAAAATATTGTGCAGGTTTCGCTTCAACCGGATGCGCTTCAAAATGGGCTGAATGACCGTCGGCCCCGTCACAATGATCAAACTGCCAGCGAGCGCCGCAAAGGCTGGGTCGACAGGGAACAACACCCAGATAAAAAATGCGGTCCCGACCCACGTCACCACCACCCCGATCGACAATAGGTTACGGATCACCCGCGGTGCGGTCCGATAGCCCTCCAGATCCAACGTCAATCCGCCCTCAAAAAGAATCAGGCCCACCGCCACCGCCACCAACACATTGAGAGTCGGTCCGATTGTGTCGGGCTGAACCAGGCCCAGCCCCTCCGGCCCCATCAACACGCCACCGCCCAACAGCAATACAATGCCGGGAATCCGGGCCTTGCGGGCAATGACCATCAACAAACCGCCCACCGCCACCGACAAGGCCAGCGTACTCACCACAACGTCACCGATCTGGCCGTCCAGTTGGGCCGCGATCAACATGCGATCTCACCCCCCGTTTCCAACAACCGCCTCCGCACCGCTCCCAAATCCGCCACCAAGGGCCGGCCCGTCGACCGGAGGCGCTCAGGATGATGGTGCCCGCCCTCAATCAGCCAACAAGCCACCCCCATCGCCTCTGCCACTTCCGCGTCATGCACGGTGTCCCCGATGAGCAATATCCGGGCCGGATCGATGCTGCATTCCCGGATCCACTCCATCCCCCGCCCGGCCTTCCCGGGAGCATGCTCGGAATCAATGCCCAACAGCTCCTCGAATTCCTCCTGCAAGCCATAGTGCTCGATAAACCCCTCCAAATAGTCCTGCCGACTCGCGCTCAGTATGGACTGGCGGTATCCACTGGCCCGCAACTCGGTCAGCAACTCCCTCGCCCCCTCGCGCAGCGGACACTGCTTGGCACCCGCTATGTAGGCCGTCACAAACTGGGTCGAGACCTGCTCAAAGGGCTCCTCCCTAAAATTAAACCCGAGGCGCTCGTAATAGAGGCTCACCGGAAAATCAAAGAGCCGCCGGTGCTCCTCCCGGTCAGGTTCCCGCAGGCCGCGTTCCCGCAGCATGGCATTGATGATTCCCAACCCAAACGGCCCGTCATCCATCAATGTCCCGTTCCAATCCCACAAGATAAAATCGAATCCTCTCCGCAGCATGTACTCCCACCAAAGCCGACCCCACCGGCATGGCAATCCTCGACTCCATACGGCATCCACACCGCGCGCAGACAAGACCCGCACCGGGCTCGCAGCCTCCCAGCGCTTACTGGACGGAGAAACGGTGCACCGTCACGGTCCGGTAAACCTCGCCGGGATCCAGCCTCGTGCTGGGAAAATGGCCCTTGTTCGGAGAATCCGGGAAATGCTGAGTCTCCAGACACAGTCCGTACCGGTAATGATACACCATGCCCTCTTTGCCAACCAATGTCCCATCAAGAAAGTTCCCCGCATAAAACTGGATCCCGGGCTCATCCGTGAAAATCTCCATCTGCCGCCCACTCTCGGGATCGTACAAGCGCGCCGCAAAGCTCCGCTTCCCACCGCTCTTGTCCAAAACCCAGTTATGATCATACCCACCCCCAAATTGCAGCTGCTCGTCCACCGCATGGATCCGGCTCCCAATCTTCGTTGGCCGAGTGAAATCAAATGGCGTCCCCGCCACCGTCCGGATCTCTCCCGTCGGTATCAACCCCGCGTCCACCGGGGTGTAAAACGCCGCATTCAAGGTCAATTCATGGTCGAGGATACTCCCGCGTCCTTGTCCGCGCAAATTGAAATACCCGTGACTGGTCAGATTCACATGGGTCGCCTTGTCCGTCTGGGCCTCGTAGGAGACCGTCAACTGATTCTCGTTGTCCAGCGTGTACGTCACCGCGACCTCAAGGGATCCTGGATAGCCCTCTTCGCCATCCGGACTGCGATACCGCATCACCACCCCAGCCTCACCGACGCGCTTCACTGCCTCCCCCTTCCATACCACCTTGTCGAACCCCTTCACTCCGCCATGGAGATGGTTGGCCTCGTTGTTCGTGGCCAGTTGATAGACAGTGCCGTCCAATTCAAACTGACCCGCCCCGATCCGGTTGCCGTACCGCCCCACGATCGCCCCAAAGTAGGGCGTCGCCGCCACATAGTCCGCAAGGTTGTCATACCCAAGGGCCACATCCGCCACCCGACCCTCCCGGTCCGGCACCAACAACTCGGTGATGATCGCCCCATACTCGATAATTCGCACCGTCATCCCCTTGTCGTTGCTTAAGGTAAATTCCGCCACCTGCTCCCCTCCCGCCAACTCGCCGTAACTGCGCTGCGTCACCCGCGGCTCCGCCATCAATGACAAACCCGCCACCACCCATAACACCCCCACCAAACTGCCTCGTTTCATCGCTTCTCCTCTATTTTGTTTCATGAATATCGTTAACCCACTCCCACACCCCATCCTGCCTATTAAAAGCTTTTGAGAATGCAACTCTCCTCTCATTCCACGTCAGGGAATTTCTTTCATATCCCAGTAATTCATGAAACAAGCACCCCGCCTGATCCCCTCCGCCACTCGCCCTCAATCTCCAACGCCGCCTATCCAGAACTCCCAAAATGAACCTCAAAAAACGGGGGACAGACACCGTTTTTCCTTATCGGGCTCGCTATCGGCATCGGGATCGGGACTCGGCAGGCAAATTTGAGCCGTAATGAAACGTGAAACAAAAACCGGGGACAGACACCGTTTTCGTAGACCCCGTTTGCGGTTTTTGCCCAACCTTATCGCCCACGCTTGGGGAAAGGAAAGGGT
>JBEAQI010000186.1:0-7896 GCA_041163965.1 Verrucomicrobiota bacterium
TGTGGCCCGAAGCTCAAGTTTGGGACGAAGTGCCCATCCATGATATCGAGGTGGAGCCATTGGATGGGGAGGTTCTGAATCCTTTCGAGGCCCAGATGGAGGGCACTGTGATCGGCGGCCAAGATGGATGGGGCAAGGCGAACCGGATGAGGCGAGAAGATATCAGAGTCAGCGAGGCTCACGGTCTGTATTGATAGCGACGAGAATCTCGCGAGCCAGTTGGTCCGCCAATTCGGCGAGCAGTCCATCCTGCGACGCGAGCAGGCCAGGTTGCGTATAGAGCATGCCCTCAACCTCGATGCGCCGCATGGAAAAGGTGTCCGTGGAATCGGGCTCTTTTTCCCACCAGAATTCTGCGCTGATGGTTTGGGTTATGGAAAGCGGTCGGCCGGTATCGGTAGGATCCCGCGAAATGACGCTTCTGCTATCCGACAGCAGACGAACATGCAGGGTGGGAGCGGTATCCTCAGGTCGGACGAGGGTCCAACGCGGATCATGGGAGATGGCCTCGCGAAGGGTGCGACTGAGGGGAGCGATCAGGTGCGGCAGGTCAGTTTCGTTGAGAATCGGAGCGATCTTCAGGCCCCGTTTTTCCCCGATAGGATCGACTTGGTAGTGGCGACAGGCACCGAGGGGAATCAGGACGGCGAGGAACAGGCAGGACAAGCCAGCGCGGGCGGATTTCATTTCCCTGGAATAATACGCTTCAGGAGACGATTTATGAAGCTTTGTTCCTTTGCCTGATCATCGGCTGATCTTGAAATGGCTGGGTCGGGAGCGCGGTTTTCGCGGATGGCAGCGATGCGTTCGATTTGTTTGCGGGCCTCATTGGCGGCATCCGATTCCGGAGCGGTGGTGATTGCCTCATTGAAAAAGATTTCCGCGGCCTCGTACCAGCGCCGGTGCTCAAAATAGTACTGACCGATGACGTATTTGCTGCGGGCGTAAACGTCTTCCATTTCGGCAAGGCCCTCTTCCGCGCGTTGCACGTTTTCATTTTCACCATATAGAATGAGGAAGTCCTCGAAATAGGAGATGGCTTCGCGGGTGGCCCCTTGATCATATTCAGGGCCCTGAACAAGGGTCGAGAAGGTCTCTGCCAGATTGAGGTAGGCATCGTCCGTCAGCAGGCTGCCTGGATAGTTGTTGATGAGGCGGTCCAGCGCGTCGATGGCCTCGATGGTCTGGCCCTTGTATTGGTGAATAAGGGCCACGTTCATAAGGGCGAGCGGCGCGAAATCCGAGTAGGGGGCATTGCCGACGATGACCTCGAAGTATTCAACCGCTTGATTATAGGCTTTGTAGGGGAAGACAAAGAGGAAGCGAACCCCTTCGCCCTCTGCTTGGGCGAGAGCAATGCGGAACTGATAGCCGACCAGTTCATTGAAGAGCGGAAAGTCAGCATGGTAGGCCAGAATCGTTTGAAAGGCGGTGAAGGATTTGCGCCATTTTTCCTGCTCGTAGTAAATGATGCCGGAGTTGTAGAGCGCTTGCGCAGCAAAGTCACTGGCCGGATACTTCGCAAAGACCTGCTTGTAGGCCCTGAGGGCACTGCGCGCCTTGCCGTCCCGCTGGAAGGCGAGAGCTTTCTGGTAAATGGGCCGCGCCTCTTCGGTCTGTCGGGTTGGGCTGCGGTCGATGGGATCCTTTTTAAACCATAAGATGGCCTGTGCCGAGGAGGCGAATTGAATAAAGCACAAGGTGAGGAGAGCTAGCCGCGTCATGACGTGGAATTAAATAGGAGGGGAAGTGGCAGGCAGGGCAAACCAAATTCTGTTTGATTGCTCATGGCCATCGCAAGAGGGCGGCGGCCCATGTAAGGCCTCCTCCGAAGGCGACCATCAAGATATGGTCCCCTTGGCCGATCCGACCGTTGCGGTAGGCTTCATCGAGGGCAATCGGGATGGAGGCGGCGGAGGTGTTGCCGTAGCGGTCGAGATTGATTTGGAAGCGGTCCATACCAATGCCAAGTCGTTGCGAAAGCGCCTCAATAATGCGGGTGTTTGCCTGGTGTGGGACGACGAGGCTGACGTCTTCAGGCCGAAGTCCCGCCTTTTCCAGAATGTCAACCGCGCTCTGGCACATGACGCGAACCGCGATTTTGAAGACCTGATTGCCCTGCATCTGAATTTTATGCATGGAGCGCTCGATCTTTTCGAGCGAATGCGGATCGGCTTCGGACTCACCGGGCACGCAAAGGATACCCGTTTCCCGACCATCCGCGCCGAGCATGCAGTGTAGGATGCCGGTGCCCGGTTGATCACTGAGGCTGAGGACGACCGCTCCGGCCCCGTCACCAAAGAGGACGCAGGTGGTGCGGTCCTCCCAGTTAGTGATACTGGACAGTTTCTCCGCCCCGATGACGAGGGCGTGGCGGATCCCGTTGACGAGCATGAGACTGCGGGCGACATCGAGCGCGTAGATGAATCCCGAGCAAGCGGCTTCAATATCAAAAGCCGGTATTTTGCCGAGGCCCAGTTTTTCCTGCACGAAACATCCCGTGTTCGGGAACGGCATATCCGGCGTGACCGTTGCCACTACGAGAAGGCCAATTTCCTCAACGCTTAAGCCGCTGCTGCGAATGGCTTCCCGGGCGGCTTCCGCAGCCAGATCGGATGCGCTTTGGCCATCGGCCGCAATGTGTCTTTCGCGAATGCCGGTGCGCGTCTGGATCCATTCATCCGAGGTGTCGACCATTTTGGACAGGTCGTCGTTGGTGAGGATGTTGGGAGGGGCGTAGGAACCTGTCCCTGAGATGATGACGGATTTTCCGGAAGCAAAAGACATGGATTGATCTCCAGTTAAAGGGGGCGGAGTTTCCGCATTGTTCGAGAACTGTCAAGGAATGGCTAGGTGGCCCCCTTCACGACTCCCCGGCGAGAGACTGGCCAAGCGTTTCATTGGCGGTGGCGATGGCCGTCACAGTATGGGAGGCGAGGTTGTGTTCCATGGCGGTGGCGGCGACTCGTATCGCATTGGCGATGGCGACCCGATCGCTGGATCCGTGGGCCTTGAGGACAGTGCCCCTGAGCCCAAGCAAGGGCGCGCCACCATGATTGTTGGGGTCGAGGCGCCTCTTGGTTTCTTCGAGGCCCCCTTTCAGCAGGAGCGCACCGGCCATGCGCAGGGGCGTTTTGGTCAATTCCTCCTTGAGCAGGCCCTTGAGCATCTTCCACAGCGACTCGCATGACTTGAGGAGGACATTGCCGGTAAAGCCATCGGTCACGACAACGTCCACTGTATTATTAAAGAGATCGAATCCCTCGATTGGGCCAACGTAATGGATCTGCCCTTGAATGGCTTGCAGGAGGTCATGCGTTTCGACGATGAGCCCAGTTCCCTTGGTGACTTCCGTCCCGTTGGAAAGAAGGCCGACTCGGGGGTGGGCAATTCCCAGCGCATCTTTGGCATATTGGTATCCCAATACGGCGTATTGAAGTAGGTTTTCCTTTTTGCAGAGCGGGTTGGCGCCCACGTCAAGGACAACAAAGTGGTTGCCCGCGCCCGGCCAGACGGAGGCCAGGGCCGGCTTGGAGACCCCTTCCACGGGCCGCAGTTTGATGGTCGCGCACGCCATGAGGCTACCGGTGTTGCCGCAACTGAGGGCCGCGCCGCAACGCCCGTCCTTGACGAGGCCGATGGTCCGGACGAGGGAAGCGTCCGGTTTGGACCGGATGCTTTGGACCGGCTTTTCGGACATTTCGATGACTTCCGAAGCCGGGTGCAGGAGAATCCCCGGAAGCGTTTGCAGTTCGTGCTCCCGAAGCAGGTCCGCAAGGGTTTCTTCCCTTCCAACAAGATGAATCTCATCCTGAATCCAGCCATTTTTGAGGGCCATGGCCACTCCCGCCACAACCTCATTGGGACCCTTGTCCCCGCCCATGGCGTCGATGGCGATCGCTTTATTTTCCCGGGAATTTCCCATCAGAAAACAAAAACGGCCTCAAATGAGGCCGTGCAAGTGCAAAATCTTTGTGACAAATTGGGTTAGACTTCGACGTCAATGACCTGCCGACCTCGATAGAGACCGTTTGCCGGATTGACGCGGTGCGGTCTGAAGAGCGTGCCGTCGGTGGGGTCAGTCGCCAATTGAGGGGCGCTGAATTGGTTGGCCCCGCGGCGTTTGCGGGAGCGTTGCTTGGATTGTTTACGTTTTGGCTGTCCCATGGTACAGGTCCTGATTCAAGATTTATTGAGAGAAAGCTGGCTAAAAGAGCAGTCAAGAAAGGAGAGGTCAAGGCGTTTCCGTCACCAAGTGGGCAACAATTTCCGGAAGTTGGAGGAAATCGCCTTCTGGGGAGAGGTAGGGGTCCGGTTCGGGGTCCTCGGCATCCAGATCGCAACTGGCCTCGATGACCATGGAGGGGAGTTCTGCGGGAGGTGATTCCGGAAGGTCGAATATTAGGGTGAGGCGTCTTGTATCTGGCAGAAGGAGGCTGGTGGGGTCTTCCGGCACCCCGTTTCCCTTAAGCAATTGAAAGAGGCAGGGATAGCACCGTTTTTGAAACCCTTGTTGAAAGTCGCGGATAAAGCTTTTGGCGGTGGTGGAGCGGTTGCCAAGCAGGACGGCGTCGGAATGATAGATGGCGGCATCCAGCCATGTCCGCATGGCGGTTGAGGTTGAGGCGGCGAGGGTGTCGACACAAGTGAGGATTCGGGTTGGCTCCAGTTGCTGAGAGCGTAGCAGCGCGGCCAGTTCGTGCAGTTCCCTGATCAGCGGAAGGCGCGGATCGACGACGATAAAGATCTGGCGCGAGGGGTCTTGCGGCAAATCGGCTGGAAGAAGGCGGCAGGCTTGGTAGGGGATGCGGGTTAGGCCATCGGCAGGCTTCCCTGCGGGCAGGTCATCCGGCCAGAACAGCATGGAGGCCTCCGCGCCCGAGGTTTCGTGCACAGAAAGGATGCATTGCCGGATTTCCGGGAAGTGGGTACCGATGAAGATGTGGAGCGACATAAGGCTCAGCGGTCTCCGACCAGAGGTGGCAGATGGAAGGCGCGGGTTTGCGCATGATGGCGCATCCAGTGGTCGACAATGACCAGTGCGGTCATGGCCTCGACAATGGGAACGGCTCTGGGCAGGACGCACGGGTCGTGGCGGCCGCGTCCCATGAGCCGTGTCGGGGTGCCGGAGGCGGTGACGGTTTCCTGCTCCTGAATGATGGTGGCGGTGGGTTTGAAAGCGGTGCGGAAAGAGAGAACTTCGCCGGTCGAAATGCCTCCCAACACCCCTCCAGCGCGGTTGGTACGAGTCCGGATTTGGCCCTCCCTGTTTTCAAACAGATCGTTGTGGGTGCTTCCTCTGAGAAGGGTTCCTTTGAATCCACTTCCGACCTCAAAGCCTTTGGTTGCCGGCAAGGACAGCATGGCCTTGGCGAGATCAGCCTCAAGCCGATCAAAAACCGGTTCGCCCAGGCCGGCTGGCAGACCGTAGGCCTCGCAGGCGATGACCCCCCCGACGCTGTCCCCTTGGCTACGCACGGCTTTGATGCGGTCAATCATGAGAGCGGCGGTTTTCGGGTTGGGGCACCTCACGGCCGTGGCTTCGACCTCGTTCCTTCGTACGGGTCCCTCGGGAGGTGGCATGACAATATCCTCGATGGACTCTATCCAGGCGATAATTTCGATGTTGGCAGTGAGGCGAAGCAATTTTGCGGCAATAGCGCCGGCGGCGACCCGGCCGATGGTTTCGCGGGCTGAGGAGCGCCCCCCGCCCTCGGCCATCCGGCGACCGTACTTCGCATCGTAGGTAAAATCCGCGTGGGAGGGACGGTAGGTCTCCTGCATTTCCGCGTAAGCGGATGGCCGTGCATCCTGATTGCGGATGTTCATGGCGATGGGGGTCCCCAGGGTGACGCCTTGGTGGACACCCGAGAGGATTTCGACCAGATCCGGCTCTTTGCGCGGAGTGGTGATATCGCTTTGGCCGGGCCGGCGCCGATCCAGCTCGGTCTGGATGTCGGCTGCTTCCAGTGGCAGGCCTGGTGGACACCCATCGACAACGACCCCGACGCTTCCACCGTGGCTTTCGCCCCACGTGGAAATTCTGAAAAGAGTTCCAAATGTACTGCCCATCCTCTTTTGCATTGCGAGAAATCAAGGGACGCGCAAGAAGATCATTGTCAGACTTGTCCGTTTCTGGATATCAAAGAATTTGTCATGAAGTTGATCCATCGTCTTCTCCCGTGTTTCATGTTGCTCATTGGCCTGTGTGGTTTGGGCAATTCCGCTGTCGCGCAAAAGGCGCTTCAGGACTGGAGTCTGGAGGAGGTATTGGGGGCGATTGAGAGTGCAAATGGGGGGTTGAACGTGATTGAGGCGACGACCAACATCCGGGTGCGCGGCTCTGTGGACACCGGTGATTTGACCTACGAATTTTTGCTTTTAAAGAAGCGCCCGGACAAGATGCGGATCAAAATGATGTTTAAGGGGCGGTCCATGGAAACCGGGTTCAACGGGTTGACCGGTTGGCGGAGGACAAGCCAGGGGGAGCGGGATGAGATTGTTGAGATGAGTGCCTCCGAATTCGCGCAGGCCAATCTTGATGTTGACTTCGATGGGCCTTTGATTGGCCCTCCGATGGCCGGTGTGGAACGCCGATTGATGGGGGTGGAGCGGTTTGAGCGGGTCGATTATTTTGTCATAGAAGTTCGCGGTCAGTCCTTGGTGACGCGGCATTACATTGATTCAAGGACCTTTCGGGAATGGAAGACGATCCGCGAGACGGTTGACGATAGTGGACAGCCGTTTGAGACGGTAACCCAATACGCGGACTACCGGCGTCTCGGCTCCATCTGGCTCGCCTATGAGGTGGAGAAGCGCTATCCTGGCGGGCGGATCGAGAAAATAAGCATTGAGAGTGCCGAATTAGATCCCGGTTTATTGGATCAGGTCTTTGACGTTCCCCGTAACTGGATGGAAGGTTCCTGAGCGTTTGGGGCGGCATTGCGGCGATGAGGCGTGGCCGGCGATTTTTGTGGGGATGTGTCCTTCTCAGCGCTCTCCTGACGGCAGTGTTGATGGTGAGCCTACCGAGCCTCTTGGAAAAAGGAATCAAGCGCGCTTTAGAGGATGGGCCGATCGAGCTGAAGCAGTTTACGATTGAGCACATTGGCATGAGGGCGGTCCTCCTTGGCAAAGGGCAGGCGGCCTTTGAGCGCGGGAGCATTGGTTGGGATGAAGTGGAGATGGCCTATTCCTTGAGTAGTTTGAAAGGGGCTGGGCTTGAGACCGTTGCAATCGATGGACTTGAGCTCGAATGGGTCTGGATCGATGGGGAGCCCGCGGTGTTCGATTCCAACGAGGCGGCGGGGGATCCATTGAATCCAGTATTCAGAAGTGATGCGGAAGAGGGCCCGCCGGAGCAAACAGATGATGCGGCGACTGGATCCGACGAAATGGAGGTGCTCAGAGAAACCCCTTTTCCGAAGATGGGCGACTGGTTGCCCTTTCGCCAATTCAAGGTGTCGAGTGGACAATTCCGCCTTGTTGGGGAGGATAGTCCGAGGGTGGAATTAGGCTTTTCGGGGGAGGTCCGGTTGGAGCCCGGGCTCGTCGAGACAGATGTGCTGGTGGGCGATAACACTCTCGATCTTAGTCTGTCCTTGAAATATCGTCCTGGAACGGCCGAAGGCAGGTGGCTGGGAGCGGGGACAATCGATCTGGGCGAAGCCTTTGCCTTGGCCATGACCATGGAACCAGCGTTTGTTGAATCAGGTCTGATTACATCGGTTGAGGGAAGCCCCCTCCGATTTGACTTTTTGGTGGAGCGGACGGCGGATATGGCGAGCAACTGGAGTGTGGAGGCCCAGTTGGGGACGCACCGGATCGAAAGTCGCCGATGGGGGGTAGTCCTTTTGAAGGAGGCTCTCCTGATGGGGTTCGGTTCGTCCCAGACCA
>JBEAQI010000187.1:0-3034 GCA_041163965.1 Verrucomicrobiota bacterium
ACTGGAAAACGGGCCCACCCTCGCCGGGTGCCTGATTCTCCGATTTTGGCCACACACCTGCCGGATTCATTCTATCGCCGTGGATCCAAAGGTCCGCGGAGCCGGGCATGGCCGGCGCCTCTTGCGCCAGGCACACCGGCGCGCCCGGGCCCGTGGCTGCCGCCGGATGAGCCTTGAGGCCGATGCGCGAAACGAGGCGCTCCTCGTGTGGTATGAACAGAATGGGTACAGCCGTACTAGGAAACTCAGCGACTATTACGCCCGGCGTTGGCATGCCTGGCGATTCAGCAAGGCCCTTTGAACAAGGGGCCGCGAACAGACAGTTTTACTCTCCCGAACCATGCCTATCACCAATTTGCTTGTTGTCGACAATCCCTCCCGCTGGAAGCTGCAGGTGGACGCCGTGGAGATCATCTCCGCGAAGGCCTACCTTGCCCCCAACACCCACCAGCAGTGGCCCGAGGCGCGCGTTTTCAATCTTTGCCGCTCATATGCCTATCAAAGTGTCGGCTATTACGTTTCGCTGCTGGCGGAAGCACGGGGACACCGTGCCTTGCCAAGTGTCGCGACCTTGCGCGACTTCCGCTCCCTGCCAATCGCCCGCTCCCTCGGCATGGACATCGAGGAGACCATCCAGAGCACCCTCAAGGAGCAGGAGGGCCAGAAATTTGACCTCGAAATCTTTTTCGGCCAGACCCTTCAGAAGCGATTCGCACGCCTTGGATCCCAGATCAATCGCTACTTCCCGGCCCCTATGCTGCGAGCGCAATTCATCAAACAGGACCGCTGGCTTCTGAGCTCCGTGGCGCCCCTCTCCATCGCGCAGATCCCGGATGCCCAGCGTGAGCAGATCGCCGCCTTCGCGCAGGAATATTTCAAGCGCAAACACGTCCATAAAGCCCCCAAACAGCGCTTCCTGTACGACATGGCGATCCTTGTAAACCCCAACGAGGAGACCCCGCCCTCAAACGAAAAGGCCCTGCGCGACTTCACGGCCGCAGCGCGGGAAGTCGGCTTTTATGTCGAGACCATCACCACGAACGACGCTGACCGCATCAGCGAATTCGACGCCCTCTTCATCCGTGAAACCACCTCCGTCAATCATCCGACCTATCGACTTTCCCGTCTGGCGCATGCCGAGGGGCTGATCGTGATGGATGATCCGTGGTCCATCCTGCGGTGCGCCAACAAGATCTTTCTGGCCGAATCCCTTGCTAGAGCCAAGGTGCCCTCACCCAAGACATGGATTCTGACGGGTGATGACCTTCGGGGGGACCGCCTTGAGGCCCTGCCCATGCCCTGCATCCTAAAGGTGCCGGACGGGGCATTCAGCATCGGGGTCCGCAAGGTCGAATCCCGCGAGGAGCTGAGAGCTCAACTGGAAACGATGCTCAAGGCCTCCGAACTGATCCTCGCCCAGGAGTTCGTGCCCAGCGAATACGATTGGCGCATCGGGGTCCTCGACCACCAGCCCCTGTTTGCCTGCAAGTACTTCATGGCCACCGGACATTGGCAGATCTACAACTGGACCGCGGAGCGTGAGGACCAACGCTCCGGCAATTCCGAAACCTTGCACGTCGAGTTTGCTCCCCCAGTGGTCATCCAAACCGCCCTCAAAGCGGCCCGCGTCATTGGCGACGGGCTCTACGGGGTCGATCTGAAGCAGATCGGGGACAAGGCCGTGGTCATCGAGGTTAATGACAATCCCAGTATCGACCATGGTGTCGAGGACCGTGCCCTTGGCATGGAACTATACCGCCGCGTGGCCCGCTCCTTCCGCCGCCGCATCGAGCTGGCCCGGGGGTGAGCCCACCCGCACGCCAACGGCCACTCTGGCACGCGGGTCGGGCAACGGCAGCGATTCGGTTACCAATGACCTCCAAAGCTAGACTTTTCCGGCGGATGGCCTCCAATAGGGCGGATGGATTCAATCATTATTGATGGCGCGCTCATTATCGCTGGCCTCGTGGCCCTCTACTACGGGGCCGAGGTCCTAGTGCGGGGGAGCGTCAGCCTTGGGCTGCGATTTGGGCTCTCCCACCTCGTCATTGGGCTGACCATCGTCGCCTTTTCCACCAGCGCGCCTGAAATCGTCGTCTCCTGCCAAGCGGCCTTGAAAGGTCAGGGCGATATCGCAGTCGGAAATGTGCTGGGGTCCAACCTCGCGAACATTGGTCTGATCCTCGGTCTCTCGGCCTGCGTCTGCCCGCTCGCGGTCCACTTCCGAAGCATTCGCCTCGACGGGCCGGTGATGCTCGCCACCACCCTCCTCGCCGGTGCCATGATCTGGAATGGCCACCTCAGTCGACTCGAGGGCGGTCTCCTCCTCGGACTACTGATTCTCCTTATCGTCGCCCGTATCCGCATTGAGCGAAAGGAAGCGCGTGAGCATGATCTGGAAGACGGTCCGGAAAAGCCATGGCCAGTGGCCCTTGCCATCCTCGCCATCGCCGCCGGC
Source organism: Verrucomicrobiota bacterium (assembly GCA_041163965.1). Taxonomy (GTDB): domain Bacteria; phylum Verrucomicrobiota; class Verrucomicrobiia; order Opitutales; family Oceanipulchritudinaceae; genus Oceanipulchritudo. The sequence continues at coordinate 2,459 of JBEAQI010000187.1, forward strand.
CTGGGACTGCTGGTCGCGGGGGGCGATTGGTTGGTCCGGGGCGCCATTTCTGTCGCCATGCGCTTCGATGTCCCCGAAGCCCTCATCGCCATTACCATTGTTGCGGTCGGTACCAGCCTCCCGGAATTGTCCACCGCTCTCGTTGCCGCCCTCCGCGGCAACGCCGATATCGCGGTCGGCAATGTTTTGGGATCAAACATTTTCAACGCCTGCGCCGTGCTCGGTCTCGCCGCCACTGTCCAGCCCCTCCAGAGCTCGAACTTTCATATTGAAATCATCATCACCAGCCTTCTCTGCCTTGGGCTTCTGCCACTCCTGCGGACCGGCTTTCGACTGGAGCGCTGGGAGGGCCTCCTGCTTCTCATAGCCTACATCGGGGCCATTGTTTTCATCGCCTGAATAGGCAAATAGACTGCACCTCGTCTCTCCTGCCGCTCCACCCCATCCGCCTCGCTCCGGCCGCTGGCGATTGAGACCGGATGCCTCACCCGCATTCGACAAATTGCCTTGCCGGCGCCCCCACCGATCACCACCTCTGAATCATGGACCAGACGCGCGAACGGATAGAAGAAGTCA
>JBEAQI010000188.1:0-3218 GCA_041163965.1 Verrucomicrobiota bacterium
TGTATGTGCTTTTTGGCGGGTTCAAGGGTGTGATTCTCAGCGAGTTTTTGCAAACCGTGGTGCTTTTCGCCGTGGCATTCATCATCGGCTTTCTGTGCTATCAGCAATACACTGGTCCTCAGCTTCACGCCGCCATCACTCACGGTACAGGGAGCACCGCAGTCAGCCCGGATTACTGGAAATCTCTGATACCGGAAGCTACCCCAAGGATCGGAATGTTTGAGGAGGCGGCGGGTTACAAGGATTGGAAGGATTTCATCGGAGCGACCCTGGCCTTCTCGGTGGTTGGCATGATCGGTTGCGTGGGTGGAGCTGGAGGACGTTATGGCGAGCAGCGTTTCCTTGCGGCTACCAACACGCGGGAAGCTGCGAAACTGGCGGCCCTCTGGCAGTTTCTCGGATTCCCGCGCTGGATCATGACGGGAGGTCTGGCTTTCCTTGGCTATACCCTTTATGCCTCCCGGATCGGACACGACCCGGAGAGCGTGTTGCCGGAATTCCTGCGCTCCGGGCTGCTTGCCCCGGGTATCCTCGGCTTGGTGGTGGCAGGCCTTTCCGGTTCGTTTCTCACCAGTTTTTGTTCTGAGATCAATGCCTGTGCCTCGATCATCGTGCGGGATCTCTATCAGCCACTGATGTCACCGAGAATGAGGGACTCGGACCGCAAACTGGTCAGAATCAGCTACCTGGTCACCGCCCTGCTCACCATGCTGGCGGTTGCCATTGGCTACGCCATGGTCCAATCGCAGGCTTCCGGTGGCGGCAGCGCGCTCAATGTGATCTGGTCATGGATGTTGGGCGGTCTGCTCACTTGCTTTGTCGTGCCGCTGGCGTTCCGGTGGTATTGGGGGCGCATGAATGGATGGGGATTTGCCGCTGGCTGCCTGATAAGTTTGGTGCCTGCTCTTGCCATGCTGGCCAGGGCCTTCACAGCGGAGGGTAGTTTCCTGCGAATCTGGCCGGAGGCCTACTACACCTATGCCACGCTTGCCACCTCGACGATTTCCTGTGTCATCGTCTCCCTGATGACGCGCCCCATCGAAAAAGACGTGTCGGCGGCGTTTTACGCAAGAGTGCGGCCATTCGGTCTTTGGAAAACTGCCGCTGCCGATGCCAGGGAAATGGGCTTAAAAATGGCCACTTCAATTCCACTCCACCTGATCGCCATCAACGTGGTGCTCGGCCTGATCGCCTCGTATTCCCTCTACATGGCACCCGTTTATTTCCTCGGTCATTGGCCGGTCGAGGCATGGACTTGCCTCATTATCTTCGCGGTTTGCTGCGTTGGCTTGTATTTCACCTGGTATCGCACGTTGCCGAACGACTGACCGGCTGTATTCACGTGGCCCGCATCATGAAACTTGTCCGTTCGAACCTCCTTCAGCTCGCCACTGTCACGGCGCTCCTTTCCACTAGCGGCAGCATTCAGGCGGAGGAGTGGAACGCGCTGCAGGCCAAACTCGATGGCATGAGCGGTCGCTATGACCGGCCGATTTCTTCCTTGCAGAAAGAGAATGCCATTCCAGACGCACCACTTGCGGGCGGCGGCAATCTGACGGTGACCTTGGATGGCGACCACCGGAGCGCGACCTTCTACGTGACCAAGTCGGATTTCTGGGTAGGCGTCATGCAGCCCGAAAACCTCTTCCCGCGGACAAAGATCCGGGCCTGGCCCTTTGTGCGACTGCGCATGGAGGTCGAAGGGGAAAACGATGACGCGACCGGTTTCGAGCATGTGCAGGACATGGCGGGGGCGGAAATCCGGAGTTCTTTTCCTGTGGCGGGCGGATCGCTGGCGGTGCGCACGCTGGCCGTCGCGCAGAAGGGTCTCGTCCTCTTTGAGCTGACCGCCCGTGACCGGCCCGTCTCCCTTGTCGTTAAACTGGAGTCCGACAACGAGCGGAACAATTTTTTCATCGCCCAAGGAAGTCATGACAAGGACACGGTTTACCTTCGCAAGGAGCACAAATCGTTCATCAACGTGAATGCGGCTGCCGCACTGCGGGTGCTGGGAGCCGCCGAGGCGGCTGTTGTCTCCGACCAGGGAAGCAATTCCGCAATGGAGATCGAGGTGGAAACCGGAAGGCCGACGTGGCTTGTTTTGGCCGCAGCGGGTGGAAAGGACCAATTTCACCCGTTGGACGATGCGCTGGCCTTGCTGAAGGAGACCGAGGTTGATGCCCTGCCGGGAATTGTGGCTGACCACCAGGCTTGGTGGCGTGACTACTGGCTGAAATCGTGGGTGGACCTGGGCGACCCGGTGCTGGAGCGCTACTATTACGGTGCCCTCTACGTGCTGGGCACAACTCTGGACCTCAACTCGCGGGTGACACCCGGCCTTGCAGGCGGGTGGATCACTGCGGCGGATCCGCTATGGGGCGGCACCTACACGATGAACTACAATGGCGAGGCACCATTCTGGAGTCTAATGTCCGCCAATCGCGGCGAATGGCTCCTGCCCTACGCCAGAGTTTGCCTTGACTACATTCCCAACGGCCGACTCCAAGCCAAAGAAATGGGCACGGGCGGGATCGTCTTCCCTGTCATGATCGGTCCGTGGGGGATCGAGGACAACCCGGATGCGCTTGGGCAAAAAGGAAATGCATCCATCGCCGCGCTGTCGCTTATCTGGCATCAGGAACACTACCGCGACCCCGATTTTCTGCGGGAATATGCGTATCCCTTCGTGCGCGAGTTGGCGAACTTCTGGGAGCAGAACATCGGGATCGACGCTCAGGGCCGGTATGTCATCCACGGAGCCGCCCGTGAGCGCGACCCGGGCGACCTGAACCCGGCCAATGACCTCGCCTACGCCCGGCGCGTGCTCGGGGCCGCAATTGCTTTCAGCGAGGAATTGCAGGTCGATGCGAACCGCCGACCACTCTGGCAGAAAACTCTCGATGGCCTGAGCGATTACCCGACCATCGTTATCGACGGAAACCTATGCTTTTCGGAGGCAGAAAACCGCCAGGTGGTCGGCACCTTGGGGGAGTATGGGACATTGGGCATTGGCGACAATCCGGTCGTTCTTGACCATATCTATCCGGGCGGAGCGCTTGACTCCAACCCCTCGGAGAAACTCAAGATGACTGCCCGCAACACCCTGCGCTACCTCAATGCATGGGGACAGGGAAATGGGTTTCCGAGGATATTCTCCCAAGCGGCGAGGGCACGGTATCCGGGCAGAGAACTGCTGAATCATTTCCGCGAGCGGATCG
>JBEAQI010000189.1:0-6590 GCA_041163965.1 Verrucomicrobiota bacterium
GCCACCGGGATCCTCCAAGAGAATGAAATGGTCGGGGTCAACAAAACCCTTGATGCCGCCGCCCTGACATACGTCGCCGCCTTCGTCAGCTCGCTCGCCAACTTGCTCTACCTCTTGGCCATTTCCCGCCGCTGATTCGGGTCCAATATGCGTTTGCTCCAACCCATATTGCGACCGGAAGCAGCTCGATACGCACGCCTTCCCAACCACTGAATTGGCCTAAACAATCGTGAAAGTCGGTTGCTAACTGGCGGTTGAAGCGTCTCCAACAGCGCTACCGGAGACTGAATTTACAACACCGCAACCGGTTCAGCACTCGCCGCTTCAACAGCTGGCTCACCTTCGCTAGGCTCAGACTCGGCAGGCCCCCCAGCCGGGGACCATTCTCCTTTAACAGGACCATGGATCGCCTCCAATTCCACTTGTGACCATGGTTCGGAACGGGCCCCGTAGGCCGCTCTAACCGTCACCACCAGCTCCGGACTGACCGGGTAGGAATTGTTGCTGTAGTCCGGATGCGTCCGGATATACGTCAAAACGGCTGCGATTTGCTCATCCTTAAGCCGAGCGAATGCGGTCATCGCATTGTTGTATTCACGCCCATTGACCACGATCGGACCCGCCATGCCCGCAAGAACAATTTTGATCAGACGCTCCGGATTGTCCTGAACCCATTCAGAGGCCACCAGCGGAGGATAAACACCCGGCAATCCAAGCCCGCTGGCTTGGTGACAAGCCACGCAGTTCTGATTGTAGATGCGCGCTCCAAGGGCCATCATGTCCACTTCACGGGGACCATCGACCTCCCCCTCTCCAGCCCGCACCGTTTCATCGTAATGGAAGGGGCCGAAATCTCCCGAATAATGGACAATGTAAATACCGGCCCAGAAGGCGAGAATCATGAAAACCGCCACCAGAAACAAAGGCATCGGGGAGAAGTTCTCACTCGGCTCCTCCTTCTCACGCATCAGTTGGGTATGTACCTTGTGAAGGTCAACGTCCTCAAAGCGGTTGCCTTCAAAGGTTGGCCGGGACTCACCAGTGGGGGGAAACTGTTTCTTTTGATCCTTACTCATGGCAGGCATTTCCTATTCGGTGAACTTCATCTCGGGCAGCTCGTAATCCTGCTTCAAGTTCATGAGATAGGCCACGAGGGCCTTCGCTCGCTGGCTCGGAACGACCTCGAGTCCCTCTCCGGGATGGTACTGCTCAGGAATTTCCACCGCGTTCGGCGAGGGCCCTCTCGTCTCGCTGATCGGCTGAACCTCATACAGGAAGGCAAAAGGGGGCATCGTCGACCCAGGCGAGGTTATTTGGGGATTATACAGGTGCTGGTGCTGCCATAGTTCGGAATAGCGCAAACCCACATTGGCGAGGTCCGGACCAGTTCGCATGGTCCCCAACATCACACGCTCCATCGCAATATAGTCCCGCGCCACCGACTGGCGGTTGCCCCACCCGCGTTCGAAATCAGCTCCAAAGCCCGCACGCCTCACTTGCTGGGAATGGCAATATAAACACCCGAGGTCCTGATAGACCTGCTTGCCCTGCTTCGCAATGCCAACCAATGGCTGCGGATTGGCCGGCATCAGCTCCGCATTTTGCCCCAGCACAGTGCGACCCCGAATTCGATAAGTCGGTCCACCAATCGGTTCCCCGTCCGCGTTGACCAATTCCGGCGTTGCCGGAACAAGATCGCGCATCTGGATGTGCGAAGTCAGTACGATTCCCGTCCAGGAAAAGGCCAGAGTGAAAAAGACGCCTAGAAAAATAAGGGGCAGGCTTTTCATGTCTCCACAATCATTCAGCTTCGGTTAAGAGGGTCGGTTGCGTGACCTGATCCTCTGTCTTGGGGCTGAATAAAATCCAGCCCACGTTCACAGCAAACGCAAGATGCCCGATCAAGAGCATTAACCCTGAGATCGAACGGGCCCACAACCACGGCTTGGTGTTTTCAACCGTTTGGAGAAAGGTGTAGACCGGTGTTCCCTCCTCCGAGAGGGCGTTCATCTGAAGGCCTTGTATCCATCCGCCCACTTGCAAGGCGACTACCATCAAGACAATCCCCATCGCGCACATCCACCAATGCACCCGGATCAGAAAGGCGTTCGGCCACTCGCGGGCCAGTAAACGGGGCAGCATGTAGTAGACGCCGCCAAACATGATCATCGTGAAAAACGCGTACACCCCGTGGTGGGCGTGCCCAACCGTGAAGTGGGTGAAGTGCGTCACCTCGTTGACATGGCGCAACGCCATAGCACTTCCGAAAAGACTCACCACTGTGTAATTGATAGCCCCGAAAACGACAAAGCGGATCGTCGGGCTGGCCCACCCTTGCTTATGGAGCCCCACTACCGTCAAGTGGTGATTCACGGCCACCACAATCACTGGAATCACCATCATCACGCTCGCGACCGTTCCAGCGGATATGAGCCACGCTGGAACCGGACCCCCAATCAAATGGTGCACGCCCGCCCAATTGTAGAACAAAGCCAGCGACCAAAATCCGATCACCGACAAATAATAACTGTGAATGGGGCGTCCCAACACCTTCGGAATCAGATAATAAGCCGTCGCCAAGGCCACCGGCGTCAGCCACAGCCCAAGGACATTGTGCGCAAACCACCAGTTTGTCAGGGATTGCACGACGCCCGTCGCAGGCTCGAAAACAAGCATGATTTGAGCCACCGTGTACAACCATGGCAGCCAGAAAAAAGCGGCCAGCAGATACCATTGGGAGACGTACACATGCTCCGTCTGACGCCAGCGGAAAGCGATGATCACCCAGACCCCGACCAAGGCATAGGAGAGGGCCACCAAGGGCGTCACATAGGCCGGCATTTCCAGCCATTCCACGGCGATCATGTCACCCTTAAGGATGCCGATGATGCCGATTGTGACCGCCAGATTCCAGAAAACACCGGCCACCATCAGAATGGACGTATGCCGGATGCGGGCACGGGACAACCGGCCCATGATCCACGGAGCCAAGGCAAAAATGACATTGTTTCCCCAGCCGTAGATCATCGCGTTGAGGTGGGCCGTCCGAACCCGGCCAAATGTCAGCCACGCTTGGGCCGATAAGAATTCAGGATTGGTGGCCTTGATCGCCGCAATCAACGCAAACACCGTTCCGGCAAGAAGCCAAAGCACCGCGGAAACAAGAAAGAGCATCGCCGGCGCGCGCATTGACGCATCCACTTCCCGGAGTTTTGCCCGAACGTCAAAACCAGTGGTCTCCTTGGGACTGAGCGACTGTAAAAGGGAGGGGTCAGTATTCATGATCGAAGCGATATGCGCTAAACTCAGGACTTGGGCGGGGCCGCTTTTCTCTTGGGCGGAAAGCTATCCGTGATTTCGCCCAATGGCTCATCCTCATCAAAGATGGATCGGGCCCCCTTTTCAAGATTGTTCAATTGTCCGTTGCGGTGCGCCCAGTACAAGGCGCCCGCCCCAGCGAGAAAAAACAGACTGGCAGAAAAAAAACCAACCAGAATGTACGCGCTCCACCCCATCAGCGCGATTCACCCCCGGCCGCCTCGCCTCTCAACTCATCCACGGTCAGCTTCATGGCACGCTCCACAGGGATACGCACCACGCCCTTTTCGCGGTCCACCCATTCGTAGGTGGACACCAAGCGGGCTTGCTCTCCTCGGACGGTATTGCGGATCGTCATCCGCTCGGCTACATTCGCTTCCTCAATCGAGACCGCCCGGTTCGGCAAGTACGCCACCGCCAGAATCAGCAGGAAGACGAAAATCACGCCCAGCCAACCAAGGGCGGAGAATAGCACCTTTTTGTCAGAGGGCTCGGATGTGGATGAAGGCGGATTACTCATGGCAATTCAAGGATTCCTCAATTCGCGGATCTCGGATCGGGATGGGCCGGTGCTGTGCAGCCGACCTCAAGAAAGACCACACCACCAAGGATCCTACCCCGAGAAAGACAGTCAGATCCACCCAACTGATTCCAAATGATCGGACAAGGTACCCACCGTGATCATCGGTCGAAACCTTCTGCGGCACAATATTCCAATACAGATCCAGCAAATGAAACACGAGGATCCAGACCGCAATGAACTTCAAACGCTCGCGGAATTTGTTACGGTACCAAAGCAGAAAAAGAAACGGAAAAAAGAAGTGCAGGAAGACCAGCACCAAGCTCACCCACCACCAACTGTTGACCTTTCCATCAGGTCCGAGCTCGCGCATGTTATACCAGAAGGTTTCCTCAGGAATGTTGGCATTGTATATGAGGAAGTATTGGGAGAAACTGATGTAGGCCCAGAAAACCGTAAACGCGAGCATCAGACAGCCGAGAAAGTAGAAGTGCGCCGGCTTCACGATGCCCTTCAGCCCATCTTCACGGGTCGCCAGATAAAACAATGCCAGCACCGTGGCGGAAAGGGCCGCCCGCATGCACGCGGAGAAAAACCAGACTCCGTACATCGTGGAAAACCAGTGATAACTGAGCGACTTGAACCAATCAATGGAGGCAAACGTCGTGGCAAAGGCGCAAAGAAACAACCCCACCGCCGCCAGACGCCGACTGCGGTGCACATTCGCGTGGTCCCCAGTCTGGTCCATGTCGAACGACCACCGACGAAAAAAGTAGGCTAGCGTCCCCCAGACCCCGAAGTAAATCACATAGCGGATCACGAAGAAGACGTGATCGAGGAAGGGCGCCTTGTGCGCGAAGAGAACATCTCCCGCGACATTCCCATGTCCACCGGGCACGGAGGCCGCCCCATCCATCCATATCCACGGTACCAAGCCGCTATCGGCATGTATCAAACTCACCACCACAAGGGGAAGGAAAATGAGGGCCAACACCGGAAAAGCCCCGATCGCATGCTCCATTTGGCGGCGCACGATCACAGACCAGCCAGCGTCGAACATCCACCAGATCATCAACAAAAAAAGCATCCCAATCAGGATCGACAGCCAGAAGGAAATCCCCAGCAACCAGCCAATGAAAGGCCGCGATGGATCGGCTTGCGACCCGCTGAATAAGCCTAGAACAGACAGCGCCATCAATACCAGGCCGGCCAGAAGAAACATCCGGGACCGGTCCTGCGGCGCGCGGCTACCAACCGCCGCTGGTGTTGTCAAAATATCGCTACTGCTGCTCATAATCCCAGATCTCCTCTTTTCTCGGCGGGAACATCTTCAACGGTGGCGGAGGCGGCCCGCTGCAGGGCTCGCACATACAGGACGATCTTCCATCGGTCCTCCACGCGGATCCTCGAACCATATGGCCCCATTGTTCCCTTGCCGAGTGTGATCGTGTTGAAAATATCGCCCTCCGGCAACTCCATGATGCGGCTCTGCAACAAACTGGAGATGGTGTACGCATATCGGTCCTGCCCAACCACTCCACGGCCATTGCCGGAATCACCATGGCAAATCGCGCAATAAATGGTGTATAGCTCCTGCCCCTGCTCCATCACACTGTGGGAGACTTCGATCGGGATGCCGCTCCCGAATTCTCCATTTTCGAGCTTGCCGCTGGCCAGATACACAGAGTCACGGAGCCGGTTGTCAGGACTTAAATGCTCATAAGTCTCCTGCACCTCCGTGACGTGGGGAACCGTGCCGGGAACTGGCAAGCGGTCGGTTCGCTGGTCATCGAAAAAACGAGTTTTACTCTGTTCATGGAACTTCATCTGTCGGTCCATGTCCGGAAACACTTCCAGCGGCGGCTTCGTCGTCTTACAGCCGCGGAAACCCAGCAGGGAAAGCGTCAGAGCCAAAAGAAAAAAGTAGATAATGAAAAACTGGCGCATGCTCAGGCTTCCTCCTCATTGATAACCGCTATCTCCGCGGGATTCAAAGACGCCAGAAACGCGCGGGTCTCCTCCTCGGAAAACAGCTCGTCAGCCACCTCTATCACCACCGCAAACTTGTCGTCCGTCAGATGGCGGAACTTATCGTAATTCATGACCGGATGATAATGCATCGGCAGGCGGTTGGTGATAAACATTCCGCCCAAGGTCCCAAAGGCTGCCAGAAGAATCGTCAACTCGTAGGCCACCGGAAAGGGAAAGATCGGACTAAAAAAGGGCTTCCCACCCACAATCAAGGGATAGTCGAATGACCCCATGTACCATGCGATCAGCATCCCCGTAAAAAACCCAATGACGCCTCCAGTCAGCGTAAAGACCGGGACCTTGGAGCGCTTCAGCCCCATGGCACCGTCCAACCCGTGTACCGGAAAAGGGGTTAACACGTCCCAATTCCGGTAACCGGCTTCCCGCACGCGGGTCGCCGCCTCGTAAATGGCCGGTGCGGTCTCGAATAAGGCCAGATATCCGTATGGTTTGCTCATTCTTTCAATCTCCCCTCTCAATGATGGCCATGGGCGTCCGCCTGCTTGGAAACAGATTTGATTTCCGCAAACGCCAACAAGGGCAAAAAGCGGATGAACAATAGGAAAAGAACCCCGAATAGACCAAACGTCCCGAAGAAGGTGAAAATATCCACGATCGTCGGACTGAAGTAATCCCAATTAGCGGGCAGGAAATCGTTGGCGAGTGAGGTCACCGTGATCACAAACCGTTCAAACCACATCCCGACATTGATGAAACAGGA
>JBEAQI010000190.1:0-4542 GCA_041163965.1 Verrucomicrobiota bacterium
AACCGAGGTCATTTACCTGCGCGGCAACCACGATGATATCCTCGACCGCTTCCTCCCCCTGCGCTTCGGCGGCCTCAAAGTCGTTGACCGCTATTTCCACCAAACCGCCAACGGGCGCTACCTCGTCATCCACGGGGACGCTTTTGATGCCGTGACTCAGAATTCCAAACTGATCGCGGTAATGGGGGATATCGGCTACCAAAGCCTCCTCCGCCTAAACCGAATTTACAACCGCTACCGCACATGGCGCGGCAAAGAGTCCTTCTCCCTTGCCAAGGTTATCAAGGCCAAAACTAAAACCGTCGTCAATTACCTCAGCCGATTCGAAAATCAAGTCGAACACTTCACCAAGAAACACAATTGCCTCGGCTTCATCTGCGGCCATATCCATACCCCGGACAATAAAATGATCGGAGAAGTCCACTACCTCAACTCGGGAGATTGGGTCGAATCCAACACCGCTCTCGTCGAACACCTCGATGGTCGATTCGAAATCCTCGACTACCATACCTTTTGCAAGCGGCTACATCGCCTTTCTCAGCCACATCAAGCCGAGCTCGCGAACGCCACCGAATCCCCTCCATCCCTCCAAGAGCTCCCTGCCCCTCCCTTATCCTGAGCTGAAGGACCGACCGCAGCCGCAAGTCGAGCTCGCATTTGGATTGCGTACCTCAAACCCCTTCCCACTTAGCCCGTCATCAAAATCAACCTCCGAGCCCGCCAATCGCTCAAGACTCTTCCGCTCCACATAGTAGACAAGGTCTCCAACCTCAAAACGCTCGTCCCCAGACTCAGGGAGCCCAAACCCCATCGCGTATTCCATCCCGGAACACCCACCGGACTTGATCCATATCCTCAAGTGCTCCCCTTCGCCGGCTCGCTCGCGCTCCAACTGCCTCACCGCCGCCACCGCCCGTTCGGTTAGTCTCACTTCCATGACCCGCACTTGTGCAGCCAGCCACCGCCTTGTCAACCTGTCGACCGCGTTTTTAAACGCTTCCCTTTGTTTTGCAGCATAAATCGTGCTAGATCGATAATCTTTCTTGCATGACGCCAAGCTCCCGAGGAGAACTAGGGTTACTCAGTTCAATCAACGGAAATGGCACATCAAGGCATGCAGCAGGTCCAGAAACAGACCCAGTCAATGGTTCTGGCGCCGCAGATGCGGCAGTCGCTGAAAATCCTTCAAGTGCAGGCGATGGAGTTGAGAGCCCTCGTTCAACAGGAGCTGGCCACTAATCCAACCCTTGAAGAGTTGCCCTATGACGATATCTCGATTGAGGAGCCGGATGCGCCCAGCGAGAAGGAAGAAGAGGGTGAGCTCGAAGAAGAAAGAGGGTCGGAACAGGCTTCTGATTCGGCGGAACGGCTGGATTTCCGTGACGAATTTGAAGGACTTGAGCGTATGGGAGACGATTTCCGGGATTACTGGTCGGAATCGGCCGGGGAGTCGACATACTCGCCGGAAGCGGCGGAAAAACGGCAGCACATGCTGGATTCTCTGACCCAGGCCACCTCTTTTCAGGAGGATCTTATGTCTCAGGCCAGATTGTTGGAAGAGAACGAGGGTATCCTGACCGCCCTGGAATATATTCTTGGAAGCCTCGATGACAGCGGTTTTCTCACTTCCAATGCCTCGGATTTGGCCCTCATGGCCCAAGTCCCATTGAAGGATATCCAGTCCGCGATCGCCCTACTACGCCGCTTGGAACCGCCGGGGACAGGGGCCAGCAGCATTCAGGACTCGCTGCTGCTGCAATTGGAGCGGATGGGCAAAGGGCAGTCACTGGCGGCGCGGATGGTGAGGAATCATTGGGACTTGTTGCTACGGCGCCGCGTTCCGGAAATCGGCCGGGCCATGGAAGCAACAGCGCTTGCCGTGCAACAGGCCATTGAGCTTATCGCCCGGCTCGACCCGGCCCCCGCGAGACGCTTTGCGGAGGACACCAACCAGATCGTGGAAGCGGATGTCACCGTCGAACGGGATGAATACGGGGAGTGGGCGATCCGGGTCAACAATGACCAAATTCCGCGCCTTCGCCTAAGCCCTGCTTACAAGCAAATCCTCGCTGAAGGCAAGGTGCGCGGAAAAGACCGGGAGTACCTGCAGGGCCTCTTCCGCAACAGCCGTTTCATTGTCTCAGCCATTGAGCAAAGACAGCAGACTATCGAACGAATAACCCGGGAGTTGCTTGCCTTTCAGGAGGAGTTTTTTGACCGTGGTCGCTCCCACCTCAAACCGCTCACCATGAATCAGGTGGCAGAAAAAGTCGGCGTGCATGAAACCACGGTCAGCCGCGCCATCGCCAACAAATACATTCGGACCCCGCACGGATTCTTTGAAATGAAATTTTTCTTCACGCCGGGATACCAGAATGAGGATGGTTCGGAAGTGTCGAACAAATCCATCAAGGACCGCATCGCGCGAATCCTCGAGACGGAATCGCCGCGGAAACCGCTCAGCGACCAAAAAATCGTCGATATTCTCAAAGGAGAGGGCATCACCATCGCCCGCCGTACGGTCGCCAAATACAGGGACGAATTGGGCATCCTTCCCACCAATCTGCGCCGCGTTTATGAATGATGGGTTCAAAGAAAACCCGTGGCTGGTCATGGATGCCGCCGGCCCCAGCAGCTACGTGGGCATAAGCGAGAATGGGCACTGGAAGGCCCTCTATCCAACCGAGGGGCCCTCCATGGAGAATCTCCATGAATTGGTCCGCCGGGCCCTGCGGGAGATGAGCCTATCTCTCGAGGAATTGGAAGGGGTTCAATACGCGGAAGGTCCAGGCAGTACCCTTGGACTGCGCCTGTCAGCCATGTTCCTGCAAATCCTTCTGCAAACGCCTCGCCTGAGCCACTGGTCCTGCTGTTCCTATAACAACCTTGAGGTGGCCGCGGTAGCGCAAATGGACGAGACTCGGGCAGCAAGCTTCTCCCTCTTCGCGCCGTGGAAAAAAGGCCATTATCATCGCGCCCGTGTGGATCAACTGGTGACCCCGAAGATAGTTTTGGATAACTGCGACGAGACTGCCCTGCATGAGGTGGACCCGCTCTTTGTCCGGCTTGGGTTGAGGAATGCTGCCATTCCCAAAGGGGCAAGGGAGATCGCCTATCCAATTGAGCGCGTGCCGGAGCTCCTTTTCGTCCACCGCGACCGGCTCCATTCGGTCAGCTCACTCAACCCTTATTCGCCTGTTCCGGTGGCCTTCGCTCGCTGGGAAGGCAAACGGCATTGCGGGGCCTGAAAACAGTTCCCCCCCGGCTCCGAGCATGGGCAGAGATCGATCTGGCCACGCTCGAGAGGAATCTGCACGCCATCCGGGTCGGTATGCCACCTCACCTGAAGACCATCGCCGTGGTCAAAGCCAATGCTTACGGGCACGGTATCGCACCCGTCGTCGCGCGCCTCATGCGCGCCGGCGCCGACGCCTTCGCGGTCGCCAACCTGGAGGAAGCGGCGCGTATTCGGGAATTGGGCACAGGTTGGCCAATCCTTGCCCTGAGCGTGCTCCTCCCTGAGGAATACAGGGATGCGGTGCGACTCAAAGTCAGACCGGTAATTTCCAGCCTTGCGGAAGTCCGGCATCTTTCAAGCATCGCCGCCGAGCTCCGGCAGCCCATCGCAGTCCACCTGAAAATTGATACCGGCATGGGCCGCCTCGGGGTCTGGTATCCAGAGGCCCCCTCTCTCCTGAAAGCCATTCTCGCCGAACCAGGCCTCATCCTCGAAGGACTGTGCACCCACTTCGCCGCCGCCGACTCCGACCAAGACTTCACCACCCTCCAACGGGATCGCTTTCTCAACATCCTGCCGCTGCTCCCGCCTCAAATTCGCGCCCATATCCTGCTTCACGCTGACAACAGCGCCGGCGTCCACTCCTTTCATCCCGGAGGCCCCTTTAACGCCATCCGCGTCGGTTTGCTGCAGTTTGGTGTCGCCTCCGGCCCCCAAGGCCCATTGGAGCGGATCAAGACAAAACCAGTCCTCTCGTTCCATTGTCGCGTGGGCTTGGTCAAAACGCTCCCCGCGAAGGCCACCCTCTCCTATGGAATGACCTGTCGACTGAGTCGCCCGAGCCGCATTGCTGTCCTTACCGCTGGCTACGCGGACGGCTTGACGACCGCTTTCAGCAATCGGGGGCGTGTCCTTATTCAAGGACACCTCTGCCCGATTCTGGGGCGCGTCACCATGGATCAATGCCTCGCCGATGTCACCGATTTGCCAACCATCCCCGCCCCCGGAGAGATCGCCACCTTTATCGGTCGCAGCCACCACCAGGAACTCAGCGTCAACGACTATGCGACCGCTTCAGGCCAAATTGAATGGGAGTCCCTGTGCGCCATTTCCAGTCGCACCCACCGGGTCTACCTCAATGATTCTGCGGTTTGACCGAATATGAGGTTGCCCCACGGCGCTCCTCGCTTTGCTCTCTCTCCATGGCAAAGGTTGATCTAGATTTGGTGAAACACATCCTTCAGCGCAACGAACTGGATTTGCGCCAGGTTAACGCGATCATTGAAGACTTGCAGGAGGAAATC
>JBEAQI010000191.1:0-4995 GCA_041163965.1 Verrucomicrobiota bacterium
AGCCCGTCACTAAGGACAAATCCAACCCGCTTGATGACCGAGCCCGCCGTCGTCGCGCGCAGCACCGTCTCAAAGGTCTCTGTACCGGAAGAGACCTTCGTGAAAGTGGCCTCATCCAACAAAATGCGTACTTCCTGCCAGTTCCCTAATCCGGCTTCCACGCGCTGCCCCTCACTGACCCACGCCGTCGTCACCCCCGTGGAGGTGTTTTGGCGTTCCAGCACAAAATGAAGGTAAGCGGGCGCGCCTCCTGAGCGCAGCGAGATCTCCGCCCGTAGGCCATAAATGCGATTCAGTCCACTCCCAAGATAATCGACCGCCCACTCGGTCCCGTTCCATGCCTCGGGACTCGAGGAAATGGGCGAAGCCAAAGCCCGGTCGCCATTCTCACGCAACAATAACCCGAGCGCCGTAACCAAGGTGCGCTGCCGGCACCAGCCCTCCGCCGAGCCGTCAAAATCGGACCGCATGGGCTGGCCACCGAACGTGCGATCCCATGGAGCGGGGTCGTAAGTGGCCCCGGTGCTCATCGTCAAAAACTGATTGGGCCCGGGCAGGTCCACCGCCGGAGTGCGGAACGTGGGCCCGCGCAAGGTCTGGGACTCTTCGGAAAGAATACCGCCCGTGGCATCCTGTACCAGCAGCAACCCGCCCGCCGGCTGACTCTCGACACTCGCGAGATCCCCAAAGTCCTGCGAAAAGCCGTCGATCCCCACCTCAAATCCATCCAGCACGCGCTGCCCGATCACCGTTAGGTCAAAGGCGGCCCGGCCGCGCCCCATCAAGGCCTGCGCCTCCGCAATCTCCGCGCTCGTGAATGCACCGGAATCAGCCGTATTGATGTCGTTATCAAAGACCCCGTCGGCCATATCGAGGAAAAGCTCCACCGCGTCCGGAATGGAGTCGCCGTCGCAGTCCTCGTCGTACGGCTCGGAATCAAGCGCCGCCTCAAGGGCATCCGGCAAACCATCGCCGTCGCTGTCGCGGTCCACCGCACTATTGGAAAACGTGTAGTCCACTCTCAATAGCGGCCCGGGCAGCCCTGTCCCGGCATCCACCGCGAAAACCTCCACCAACGTGTCCTCGACAATCGCTGGAAGGATACCGTCACCATCCATCGTGAAAGTACCCGTTCCGCCGTACCGAAAATAAATGTCACCTCCGGGCAGAACACTGACCTCCGGCTGAAAGGCGAGCTCCTGCACATTCACGGGATCGGGAAACAGGCTCACCGTCGGGGAAAGAGCCGCCCCGGAAGCTTTCCCGAACCACAGGGAAATCGTCGGGTTCCACTGATTGGTCGCGACGTTTGTCACCACCGCCCCAGTCGGCAAGCTACCAACTGTGCTCGTGCCGGGATTCTCAAGTCCGCTCCCTGATCCGCCGAACGTCTCCACATCCAAGGCCAACGCACTGCCGCCAGGCACCGACGGAGAGGACCCCCAATCGCCAGCTTGATACACTTCAATCGGCATCGCCCCCACCTCCGCGAAGGGCTTGGCATCATAGACCACTGCCTGAATGAATCCAAAGCTCACCCCCGCCGCCAAGGCCGGCCGCCGGAAGGACTGACTGCCGGTCGCCGTCAAAGTGTACCCGGAGCCATCATAGGCCACCGTCTGAAGACCTGTGATCTGGCCGCTCTTGCCAACCAACAACGCAAAGCCACCTGTCACCGGATCCGCGATCGCCCCCGCCCAGTCGCCCGCACTGGGAAACCCAAGGGTCTCCAGCACGCTACTGTTCTCAAACTGATTTATCCACTCGAGGACAAAAGCCTCCCCAGTGGCACCAACCACCAGCAAACGCGGTTCCTCCGTCGGGTCACCCAAGGGAACGATTTCCATCGCCACCGCCTCCAGCCCGTTGTCGAGCGTGAGCGCCCCGTGATCCACCACCTTCGTGCTGCTGAAATGTACTACCGGATGCACCGTCTCACCAGGACGGAAGGCAATGGCCGCAATCTGGCCAGGGTCTCTCGCCAAAGGCGCAAACAAAAGCCGCTCCGCCACCACCTCTAATGGATGTGAAGCGACGAGATTAACGGTTTCCCCGGCCCCGATACCTGCCACCTGAAAGAGCCCAAAAACACTATTGCCACCGGCTTCTGGAAACAAGGCCACAATGTAGCTGCCATTATCCCCGAAATCAACCGGTTGGGGATCGACCAACCCGCCCGGCAAGGCCGCGGAAAAAGTCAGCACCGCCCCCTGCTCGCGATCTGCCGTCTCCTGGGCTTGCACCCCCGCCTCCGCCACTTGCCCGAGATTGCTCAGCTCGCTCAGGACCAACACATCCTCCAGATTGGATCCAAGGCTCCCAGCGGCATGGCCCACCGATACCAGTGCATTGGCAGCCACTCCCCGGGTCGCATGCCTCGTCGGCGCGTACTTGCTGGCAAGCAGACCGACATTGCCACTGAGCACCAATCCGTTGGCATCCCCGAGTATGCTCAATCCGTCCAGACCGGATTTCCCCTCCACAATCGCAAAGGCGGTCGCATCCACGGGCTGTGCCACCCCGCCGAAAAACCCGGTCTCGTCCACCGTGAATTGGGGAAAGACCCCTGCCACATTCGAGGACGGCTGACCGGCCATCAACTGCACCATGCCCGTTGACCGGCTAATCAAGGCATAATCATCCGCCGCGGCATTCCCGAGCGGATCAAAGTAGCCGCGCACCAGAATGTCGTCACCGAAACGGAGGACCTGCGGATAATGGCCCCAGGTTCCGGTCCCAACGCGGCCCTCCACCGCGAGGCAAATGGTGAACAGGCAGGCGAAGAGGAATGTTTTCAAGGAATGCATCGCGGTCGGAATCAGGGAATGAAAAGGGGGATTTCAAGGACACCAAGGTCAAGAACGGTCTGCAGCTCTCCGTCCTCCTGATAAAGCGCCAGTAGGTACCGATAGAAATACCCCTCAATGACCGGCTGGGTGTCCTTCACATACAGAGGAATACGATACTGGCCTCCGCTTAAGAATTCGCCTGATCCCACCATCAGGAAGGGATCTCGGAAGGTCAACGAGCCCGCACCCGTCTGCACCGCCAGACTGTTTACGTCAAAGGGCCCGGGCGTCGCGGCATCTACCCCCATCAGGGGACTGCACTGTACAAGGTCACCTGTCAGCGGATCGCCATTCGCATCCACCGTCATCCTGTAAAGCACCCCGGGCAGACAAATGCGGTCGTCTCCGTCCGCATTGCGCAACCCAATCAGCTTGTGGAAGGCGTTGGCCTCCCAATTCGCCGTGTCAGTGACCGGCACATTGATGACCCAGCTGACAAAGTTCTTTTCACCATCTTGGGAACGCACCTCCTCGTAGGTGGGATCGGGCGAGGTAATAATAAATTGTCCCACTTCAATCCCGACCCCCGTGTAGACGGGCTGGGCTCCGCTTTCGATCTCAAGAAACACGGGCCGGATCTGGCCATTTGAAAGGACCGCGTCGGGGGCCGATGTGCCAACCGGCCGTGCGGCGCGGATCCCGCGCGCCGGCCATGGCACATCGGGGGAGGTCTCAGGCGGCAAGTCCGTCGCTCCAACCCATGAGATCGTCACCGCCTCGCTGGGATCGCCACGCTTGGCCCCAATCTGTCCCTCGAATTCAAATCCGTTTCCGCGGGCACGCACTCGAAACACGTAATCATAGCCAGCCTCGATGTTGCCGATCGCGATTGCGTAAAGTCCCTCCTCACCTTCGGCCTGCTCCACCTGCACCGGCCGGGCCGTGCGGTATACGCGCCAATCCACGCCATCCTCGTCGCGGTAGACGTAGGGCTCCAAGTCCATGTGGTCAGGCTGCTCCTCCGAATCGGAAATGTCGTAGTCATCCAAGGCGTCCGGCAGCACCCCACCGGCCTCGCGCACCAGAATGTCAAACCGCTCGACTCCCTGCGGTGGACAGAACCATGCCAGGTCAAACCCGGGATTCGCCGCCGTGCTGCCAGTGGTCCGCCGTACCCGCGTGATCTCGGGAATCGGCAACTCAAGGAGATTATTTCCCATCTGCAGACAGCTGATGCGCTGACGCGGACCAGCGTTTCCATGCTGGTCAAACCCTTGATAATAATAGCAGATGCGCTCCGCAAGGGCGGGAAGATTGGTGTCAGTCTCGACGATCGCCACCGCCGTTGAATAAGCCCCCGTCTGGGAATCCTGCTCGCCGGTCCCCAACAACTCGAGCTCCCCGCCGTCCACCGACCGGTACACGCGATACCCGTACGTCTCCGGCGCAGGAATAATCGCCAGCTCGGGAAAAACCACCGCGCCGTCGGGATCGACGGGGAAAAAGATATCGCCACAGGAATCACTCGAATCGAGGGGCCAACTCAGCACCAGGGTCGCCGTAAACGCTGCCTCAATGTCAGACTTTTCCTGATTCGAAACATCGCAGGCAAACTCTGGACTTGGCACGCCGTTTTTCAGATAAACGCGACAGAAGACCTGTCCGACCACGCTGTCAGCGTATGGAATCATCCGCACGATGCGGGCCGTGCCACTCTCAAAGGGAGCACTGCCGAGATAGTATTTTGCTCCGTCCGCCCCGGCCGGCTTGTAATAAAAATCGGCCCGGTCAAAATAACCGATCTGGGCAGTCGTCACCCGTACCCGAAAGAGCACGTTCTCGCCATCGCGGACAATGACCGGCGTGGGATCATTGGGACTGCGATCAATCTGGTCGTCGCATGCCATCCTGATATCATAACAGGGAATCTTGACCGTCAGGCCAGTCGCCGCATCCGGCCCCACACGGTCGCGCAGAACCCCGCGCACCGGCGCCGATGAGGGGGAAAAAACGGGAAAACCGGTGCCGCTGTCTGTCGCCACCCGTACCGTGTAGTAAAATGCTCGCGACTGATACGCCTCCGTGATGTCAGGGTCCACCCAGCGATATCGCCCGCTTGTCGCGTCATACGACCCAAGGAGATCAGCCGGCCCGGCCACGACCCCGACCTCGATCGGCCCAGCCGCGCCGAAAAATGAGGCCTCGT
>JBEAQI010000192.1:0-2876 GCA_041163965.1 Verrucomicrobiota bacterium
TTGTTTCCCCCTGGAGCGCGACGAGCCTTGGGTGGCACCCGGCGGCCCGGATCGCCTCGACCACCAGAGTGGGGTAATCGCGTTGGCCAGCCACCACCGCCACCGGTTGGTGACGGTCATATCCCTGTGGGAGAAATTTCGATGGAAGCCCCTCAGCCACGCACCACCAAATTGAGAATTTTCCCGGGGACGTACACCACTTTCACAATGCTTTTGCCCTCCAGGTGAGCGGCCACCTTTGGATCAGCCTGCGCAAGGGCGATGGCTTCCGCTTCCGTGGCCTCTTTGGCGAGTGCTCCTTCGCCCCGCGGCTTGCCGTTGACGAGAAAGCCCACTTTGACGACATCGTCGACCAAGAGGGCCGGGTCATACTCCGGCCAGCCGCCATCGCTGACGGAGCCGTGTCCACCCAAGCGGTGCCAACCCTCCTCCGCTAAATGCGGGGCGAGAGGTGCCAGAAGACGCACGAAATCAAGCGTCGCGGACTTCGAGAGCCGGTCGATCCGCGAGACGTGGTTCATGAAAATCATCATTTGAGAAAGGGCCGTATTAAAGCGGATGCCCTCATAATCCGCCGTGACCTTGCGGATCGTCTCATGCAGAAGCCGTACGGTTTCCGGATCATCCTCATGGTCAGCACAAACCTTTGCCAGAAGATCAGGGCCGGGCCCGATCAATTCGCGCCAGACTTTCTTGAGGAACCGATAGACCCCTTCGATGCCTTGCGAATTCCACGGCTTCATGTCTTCCAGAGGCCCCATGAACATCAGGTAGGCCCGAAGGCTGTCGGCCCCATGGCTGCGGATAAAATCGTCCGGGTTGACCACATTACCGCGGCTCTTGGACATCTTCTCCCCATCCTCGCCGAGAATAATTCCCTGATGGAAGAGTTTTTGGAAGGGCTCCTTTGAGCGCAGGACACCGATATCGTGGAGGAAGGCATGCCAAAAGCGGGCGTAAAGCAGGTGGAGGACGGCGTGCTCGGCTCCGCCCATGTAGAAATCCGGCACATCCCAGTAAGCCTGCTGGGAATCGCCGAGGAGTTGCTCCGTGTTGGCAGGGTCAAGATAACGGAGGTAATACCAGCAGCTTCCCGCCCATTGCGGCATGGTGTTTGTCTCCCGTCTCGCGGCCACCCATGAGGCCCCAGGACACGGTACGCTCCGGGGAACTCCCTCCCCAGTGGCGAGATCAAACCAGATTTCGACCCAGTCGCGATTGTTGGCCAAGGGACTTTCCCCATCGCCCGAGGGCTGGTAATTGGTCGTTTCCGGCAGACTAAGGGGGAGTGCCTGCGCTGGCAGAGGCACCGCATGGTAGGTGATCCCGTCCTCCTCGTAGGTCACTGGAGCGACCGGAAGCCATTCTTGAACCGGGCCTTCATGGGAGCAAACGGCGTTCCAATCCTCGCCCGTTACCCAGACAATGGGAAACGGCTCTCCCCAGTAACGCTGCCGTGAAAAGAGCCAATCCCGGAGCTTGTAGTTGACAGAGGCTTCGCCGGTGCCGCTGGCCGCCAGCTTTTCAATGATGGCCGCCTTCGCGGCATCCGAATCCATGCCATCGTACGGGCCACTGTTGCAAAGTTTACCGGGGCCGGTGTAAGCCGCTTCGTCCGGGAGCTCGAAGGGATTCTCGGGGGCGATGACCTGCTGAATCGGCAGGCCAAAAGCAGTGGCAAACTCATAATCCCGCTGGTCGTGGGCAGGTACCGCCATGATCGCCCCCGTTCCGTAGCTCATCAGAACGTAGTCTGCGACCCATATGGGTATCGGGTGACCCGTGACCGGGTTGATGGCATGGCTCCCGGTGAAGACGCCGGTCTTCTCCTTGCTCAATTCTGTGCGAAGCAAATCGCTCTTGGAGGCTGCCTCGGAAACATAACCTGCCACCGCCTCTGCCTGTGAGGGGGTGGTCAGCTGCTGCACAAGTGGATGCTCGGGCGCGATCACCATGTAAGTGGCGCCGTAGAGGGTGTCAGGCCGGGTCGTATAGACGGTCAACTGGTCGGTTTGGCCCTGCAACTGAAAGGAGACATTGGCCCCCGTACTGCGCCCGATCCAGTGCCGCTGCATCGACTTGGTCGATTCCGGCCAGTCGAGGTCCTCCAAGCCCGCCAGCAGTTTGTCCGCGTAGGCGGTGATCCTCAGGACCCACTGGCGCAGGTTGCGGCGCTCCACTGGGTGGCCTCCCACTTCAGATTTACCATCGACCACTTCCTCATTTGCCAGCACCGTTCCCAGTGCCGGGCACCAGTTGACGGGCCGCTTGTCGACATAAGCCAACCCGTGTTTAAAAAGTTGCAGGAAGATCCACTGCGTCCAGCGGAAGTAGCCCGGATCAGTGGTGTTGATCTCGCGGGACCAATCAATGCCAAGGCCCAAGGCTTTGAGCTGGCGCTTGAAGGTGGCGATATTGGCGCGCGTGGTCTCGGCAGGATGGGTGCCGGTCTTCACGGCATACTGTTCAGCGGGAAGGCCGAATGCGTCCCAGCCCATAGGGTGCAGGACATTGTGCCCACGCCCGCGCTTGTACCGCCCCAAAACGTCACTTCCGGCGAAGTTTTCGACGTGCCCGGCGTGCAAACCGGCCCCGCTCGGGTACGGAAACATGTCGAGAAGATAGTATTTGGGCTTGTCGCTTTGGTCGGGTGCCCTGAACGTGGACATCTCTTCCCAAAATGCCTGCCAACGCTTCTCTATCTCCGAAAATGGATACTCTTGATGTGAAATTGCCATTCCTTGTAACTCGTTCAAATTCTGAAAAAGGCGAACTTTGGATGGCTGCCTCGCCAAGGTCAACGCCTCAGCTGCGCGACATGCTGGTCTTGTTTCTTTTTGCATTCCTTACCGGATGTCAAACGCCGGACCGGGAGG
>JBEAQI010000193.1:0-10941 GCA_041163965.1 Verrucomicrobiota bacterium
AGGGCGGTGGCCACTTTGGTCCGTGTCCCCGGCAGAAAATCCTCCGGCCGCAATCCAAAGTCCTCGAATAACACTTTCCGGGCGAGGGAAAACCCATTGGTGTGCAGGCCACTGGAGGCCAGACCCACCAACACGTCTCCAGGCCGGATGGACTCCCCCGTCAAAATGCGCGGCTTGTCCACCACCCCTACAATTGTCCCCACCAAGTCACATTCGCCGTCCCGATAGACGCCCGGCAATTCTGCCGTCTCCCCGCCCACTAGCGCAATGTTGGCCGCCTTGCAGGCTTTCGCCAATCCTTTCATCAAGGTCAGGTAGGACGGCCCCAACCGGCCGGTGGCGTAGTAATCAAGAAAGTACAGGGGCTCCGCCCCGCAGACCGCGATATCATTGGCGCAATGGTTGACAATATCCGCCCCGAGATGGCGGAAGTCTCCGGCAAGCCCGGCGGCAGTGACCTTTGTCCCGACACTGTCGGTGCTGCTGACGAGAACAGGGTGCTTGCAGCGCACCTTGGAAATGTCAAAAAATCCGCCAAATCCGCCAATCGAGCCGAGGGACTCGGGTCGCCTTGCCTCCTTGAACCAGGGTTTGGCCCGTTCGAGAAGTTTGTCGGCCATGGCGATGTCGACGCCCGCTTCGGCATAGGCTTTTTTTCTCTCGTTAGACATCGTAGCTGCGTCCGGTTCGGTTTTCAAAGTAATGGATAAAGGCTTGGTTGACGACCGCGGTTCCCCCGGGCGTCGGGTAGTTGCCGGTAAAATACCAATCCCCGGTATGGCCCGGAATCGACGCATGAAGGTTCTCGATGCGCTGATAAACGATCCTCAGCTCCCCCTGCCAGGGAATGTCACGCGGTCGCAACATTTCTGCGATCCGGGCCGAGATCTCCTCCGGCGCAAAAGGGGCGTAGAGTTCCTTGACACGGTTCAGTTGGGCCTCCTTTGGCCGCTTCACCTCCTCCAAACAGGCGCGGTAGGTGTCCTCAATGCGCCCCGACGCACCGCTTTCCTTCAATAGACTGATCGCGGCTTGAAAGGCAATGAACTTGCCCAGCTCGCTCATGTCGATCCCGTAGCAATCGGGGTAGCGGATCTGGGGCGCGGTAGAGGCGATGACAATCTTCCTTGGATTGGTGCGGGCCAGAATTTTGATGATGGACTCGCGCAAAGTTGTCCCCCGGACAATCGAATCGTCAAGGATGACGAGGGCGTCCTCGGGTTGCACCACCCCATAGCTCACATCATAGACATGTGAGACCAACTTGCTGCGCCCCTGTTCCTGAGAAATGAAGGTCCGTAATTTGATGTCCTTGTGCGCGATCTTCTCCGCGCGGGGCCAGTTTTTGAGAATCAGGTCATCCAACAGGTCGCCGGTCAGGACCCCTTTTTGCTGGGCTTCCAAGATCTGGTCGCGGACCGCTCGCCGCCGGTAGCGCCGTAAGGCATGCAACAAGCCATAGCTGGCCGTCTCTGCGGTGTTCGGCACATAGGAAAAAACCGCGCGCTCCAGATCGTGGTCGATCTCCGCCAGAATCTGATCACACAGGGCTCCTCCCAGCGCCTTGCGCTCGCGGTAGATGTCGGGATCGTTGCCCCGTGAAAAATAGATGCGCTCGAAGGTGCAGGATTGGCGCGAGGCGGGTTCCGCGAAGGGCTCCAGCCTGACCTCCCCGGAATGCTTGATAGACATCACATGCCCCGGCGGCACTTCCCGGATAGCCTCCTTTTCCTTTCCAAACACCGTCATCAGCGGCACCCGCTCGGAGGCAAAGGCGATGACCTCGTCATCCTCGAAGTAATGGACAGGGCGGATCCCATTCGGATCCCGCATCACAAAGGCATCCCCGTTACCCACAAGGCCGGCGATCGCATATCCGCCATCCCACACCCGGGCGCTCTTGCGAAGGATCCGGATCAGGTCGAGATCCTCTGATATCACCGCTGGTATGTCCCTCCCGGGCAAGTCGGAGGAATCCCGCATCCGATGGTAAATGGCGTCATGCGCCTCATCGAGGTGAAATCCGATTTCTTCCAATATCGTTTGGGTGTCCGTATCGAAAATAGGATGCTGCCCACGCTCAATCAGAATCTGGTTGAGCTCTGCGGTGTTGGTCATGTTGAAATTCCCACAGACCATCAGGTTGCGGGTTGGCCAGTTGCTCCGCCGAAAATAGGGATGGCATGAGCTTTCAGAAAAACTCCCGGAAGTCCCGTAGCGCAAATGTCCAATCAAGACCTCCCCACCGAAGTCAAAGTGGGCTTTGACGGTCTCCGTAAACTCGGGCACGATCAGACCCGCCCGCACCGCCTTGTCATAGCGCTTTAGCGGCTTGCGAAACAGCTCTCCAAGGGAATTCTCCTGCAACACCCGCTCGCGGTGCATGTAGCTCTGCCCAAGCGGCATCGACAGCTTGACGCACCCGATGCCCGCCCCGTCCTGGCCTCGATTGTGCTGCTTCTCCATGAGAAGGAACAACTTGTGAAAACCGTACAGGGGCGTCCCATAGGCCTGCCGGTAGTAGTCCAATGGTTTTTTGAGCCGGATTAGGGCAATACCACATTCGTGCTTGATCGGATCACTCATTCGGGGGGCGGGATGATGGGCAGCAAAGTTGAGAGGCCTCTTGCGGAGGGCAAATCTTTTGTCGGGTGAGACAAATCTTTGAGGGTTGCAGTGCGCCGGTGCCTGATTCAACTGGGAGCATGATCAGGCGCATTTTTGTCGAAAAACGCCCCCCGTTCCGCGAGGGCGCCGCGCGTTTCAAGGCGGCCGTGCAGGCGGATCTGGGCATCGACGCTCTCACCGGGGTACGCCATGCCCTGCGTTACGATGTGGAGGGCATCCGCGATGAAATTTGGACCGCGGCCGTCTCCACCCTTTTTGCTGAACCGGCCACAGAATCGCTGTATGTGGAACACTGGGACGCTCCGGGTCACCCCATGGCGGTGGAGTTTCTCCCCGGCCAGTTCGACCAACGGGCCGATTCCGCCGAGCAATGCCTCGCCCTCCTCGGCGCCGACGAACCAGTGGTGCGCTGCGCCGAAATCTACCTGCTGGAGGGGCCGCTCAGCGCATTGGACCTCTCCCGTATCAAGGCCTACCGCATCAATCCGGTCGACTCGCGTGAAGCCAGCCTCGACAAGCCGGAGCGGCTGCGGCCGCTGATTCCCGCGCCCGGACCGGTACGTTCGATTGTGGGCTTTCGTCAACTCGAGCCCTCCGGCCTGGAAACCCTCCACCAATCGCTAGGGCTGGCTATGAGCGGGCAAGACCTGGCGTTTTGTCAGGAGTGGTTTGTCCGCGAAGGGCGAGACCCAACCCTCACCGAGCTCAAACTGCTCGACACTTACTGGTCCGATCACTGCCGCCACACCACCTTTCTGAGCGAAATCACACGCGTCGACATTGAGCCGGGCCCCTTCACCCAACCGGTTGTCACAGCATGGCAGGAGTACCTGCAATCGCGCGCCAAGGTCTATGGGGATGAGGCCAAGAGCCGTCCGATTTGCCTCATGGACATCGCCTTGCTGGCCATGAAGGAACTGCGCCGCGAAGGACGTCTTCCCGCCCTCGAGGAATCGGAGGAAGTCAACGCCGCCAGCATTGTGGTCCATGCCACGATCAACGGCCAGCCCGAGGAATGGCTCGTCATGTTCAAAAACGAGACCCACAACCACCCGACGGAAATTGAGCCCTTCGGGGGAGCCGCAACCTGCCTCGGGGGCGCGATCCGCGATCCGCTCTCCGGCCGCAGCTACGTCTACCAGGCAATGCGGGTGACCGGCAGCGGAGACCCTCGGGAAAGCCTCGCGGAGACCTTGCCAGGGAAGCTGCCGCAACGGAAAATAACCGTGGAGGCGGCGGAAGGGTACAGCAGCTACGGCAACCAGATCGGGCTTGCCACGGGCATGGTCGAGGAAATCTACCACCCGGGATATCGGGCCAAACGAATGGAAATTGGCGCCGTGGTCGCCGCCGCTCCCCGCCGCCAGGTCCTCCGCGGCAAGCCGTCCCCCGGGGACCGTGTCGTGCTTGTGGGAGGTCGGACCGGCCGCGACGGCATTGGCGGGGCCACCGGTTCTTCCAAAGCCCACGATGAACAAGCCCTCGAAAATGCCGCGGAGGTCCAAAAGGGTGATCCACCCATGGAGCGGAAACTGCAGCGGCTCTTTCGCGACCCCGCGGTCAGTCGCCTCATCAAACGCTGCAATGACTTTGGCGCGGGGGGCATCTCCGTCGCCATTGGCGAACTGGCGGACGGGTTGGAAATCGATCTGGATGCCGTCCCCCTGAAATATGCAGGGCTTGACGGAACCGAAATCGCCCTCTCGGAGTCGCAGGAACGAATGGCTGTCGTCCTGGAAGCAGAGGACGTTGCGACCTTTATCGCCGCTGCGGCCATGGAAAATCTGGAGGCGGTGGAAGTCGCCCGCGTCACCGAGGAACGGATCCTGCGGATGTGCTGGCGGGGCCAGACCATCGTTGATATCAAGCGGGATTTCCTCGATACCAATGGCGTACGGCAGACCGCCGCGGTGCGCGTCACACACCCTCGGACCGTGGCTCCGAAAGGAACCCGCACCGGCGCGGATCCACGCTGCATGGCCGATTGGGAGCGGGTCCTCTCCGACTTGAATGTCTGTTCACAGCATGGCATGGGGGGGCGCTTTGACAGCACCGTTGGTAGCGGAACGGTTCTCCATCCGCTTGGCGGACGGCATCGCGTAACACCGATTGAGGCCATGGCGGCCACCCTTCCCGTCCTCGAGGGCGAGACGCCCACCACCACCCTCATGAGCTACGGCTTCATCCCCACCGTATCCGCATGGAGTCCCTTTCACGGGGCCCTCTACGCGGTCGTGGAATCCGTGGCCCGGGTCATCGCCGCAGGGGGCCGCATGGAGGACTGTCACCTGACCTTTCAAGAGTATTTTCCTCGCCTGCGCGACGAGCCCGAGCGATGGGGCCAGCCCTTCGCTGCGCTGCTGGGAGCCTTTGCCGCGCAAAAGGCCCTCGGGATCGCGGCCATCGGCGGCAAGGACTCCATGTCCGGCAGCTTCAAGGATCTGGATGTTCCACCCACTTTGGTGTCTTTTGCCCTCGGAGTCACCGACGCGCGCCGCGTGACCTCCCCGGAATTCAAAGCGGTCGGCAACGTCATTCTGCGGGTTGGCATTCCACGGGATGCTCACGGAATTCCCGACTGGGAACGGCTCAAGCAGGCCTATGAAGAAATCGCCAATGGCATTGAGGTCGGTCACATCCTTTCCGCGGGCGTCATTCGTGAAGGCGGTGCCGCCGCCACCCTTTCCCGCATGGCCTTTGGAAACCGCATCGGGGCCTCCATCGACAAAGAGGCCTATGATCGGGACCAAGAGGCCGCCTATTGGTTTGATTACGACTTCGGAGGGCTGCTCCTCGAGACGCTCCCCGCAACCGCCATCGCCAGCGCCCACCGTGTCGGCGAAACCATTGCCACGGCGGAGATTGTCCTTGGACAGGAAAGACTGCCACTGGAGCGCTTGCAGGCCGCATGGGAGGCGCCCCTTGAGACCATCTTCCCAACCCGCGTGCCCACGCCCCTCCCGTCCCTCCCCACCGAACACCTGTATCAGCCGCATCAGCGGGCCAAGGCGCCCGTCACAACCGCCCGTCCGAGGGTCTTGATTCCGGTCTTTCCAGGGACCAACTGCGAGGTGGATTCGGCGCGGGCCATGGCCCGCGCTGGGGCCATCCCGGAAATCCTCGTTCTGCGCAACCGCGACCTCAGCGACATTGAGCAAAGTTTAAAGGCCCTCGAGCGAGCCCTTGACCAGTCGCAACTGCTCATGCTGCCCGGGGGATTCAGCGCCGGGGACGAACCGGGAGGCTCCGGCAAGTTCATCGCCGCGGTCTTCCGCCATCCGCGTGTCGCGGATGCCACCATGCGCCTGTACGCGGAGCGACAGGGGCTCATTCTTGGAATCTGCAATGGATTCCAGGCCTTGGTTAAACTAGGCCTGCTGCCCTTCGGCGAGATCCGCGACATGCGGGCCGACCACCCCAGCCTGACCACCAATCTAATCGGACGCCACATTTCGGCTTATGTTCGCACCAAAGTCGTCTCAAAATTATCACCATGGCTCTCGGCCTGCCCGCTTGGGGAGGTCTACATGACACCCGTCTCGCACGGGGAAGGGCGCTTTATTGCCGATGAGACGCTCTGCTCGAAGTTGTACAGCCGCCACCAAGTCGCCTCCCAATATGTGGACGAGCATGGCTGCCCGGCAAGCGGGATGCCGGACAATCCGAACGGCTCGGTTCACGCCATTGAGGGAATTTCGAGCCCGTGCGGACGGATTTTTGGCAAAATGGGCCATTCGGAACGGGTCGGCCCGTTCGTCGGAAAAAACGTCCCGGGCAACAAAATTCAGCCCCTCTTCGAGGGGGGAGTCCGCTATTTTATGGACTGATCCCCCAACCGCGAATTTTCCCGCCTGCGCAGGTGGGAAAATATCCCGGAAACGGCATTTGTGCCCGATTGTTGCTACAGATTTTTCATTCATGAATCAAACCGCCTACCGCCACACCAAGATCATCTTCACGATTGGCCCTGCCACCAATCAGCCGGACATTCTTCGCCAGCTGCTCTCCGCAGATGTCGATGTTTGCAGGCTCAATATGGCCCATGCCGACCACGAGTGGACGGGTCAGGCCATCGCCCGGGTCCGGGAAGCCGGACAGGCTGTGGGCCGCAAGGTCGCCATCATGATGGACATCAAGGGGCCTGAAATCCGCACCGGCCCGCTTGAACAACCCTTCTTCCTGGAAAGGGACGAGGTCTTTGACTTTTTCACCACCCCCAACGCGGAGCCCAGCACCGGCTCGCCCAAAGGTGTGCGCGTCAACTACCCGGAATTGAGCGAGGATGTCAAAGTCGGGGATACCATCCTCGTCGACAGCGGTCTGCTCCGACTGCGCGTCATGGAAATGCTGCCGGACCGCATCCGTTGTCTGGTCCGCATTGGCGGTGAACTGGGAAGCCGGCGACACATCAATCTGCCCGGTGTTCATGTGCGGCTTCCAGCTTTGACGGCAAAAGACTACGAGGACATCAAGATCGGGATCGCCAACGGCATCGACTTTTTTGCCCTCAGTTTTGTCCGCAGCCCAGACGATCTCGATATTCTTCGGCGCACCATCCGCGATATGGGATCCAAGGCCCAGATCATTGCTAAAATCGAGGACCAGTCAGCGATCTCCAATCTGGACGATATCGTCAAGGCCAGCGACGGTCTGATGGTGGCTCGCGGAGATCTCGGTATCGAAATTCCTTTTGAAACGCTTCCGCTTGTGCAACGGCGAGCCGTTCGCACCTGCCAACGGATGGGCAAACCGGTTATTGTCGCCACCCACATGCTGGAATCGATGATCAGCAATCCGCTCCCCACACGGGCCGAAGTTACCGATATCTCCAACGCGGTCTTTGAACAGGCGGACTGCATTATGCTTTCCGGCGAAACCACAGTCGGGAAATATCCTGTAGAGTGCGTGGAAGTCATGACCCGCATCATCCGGTCCATCGAGGCCCAGGCCGACCGGAAACTCAACGAGGAACTCCCCCTCAAGACCCCCAAGGAGTTGATGCTGAAATCGGCCGTGATGCTGAGCGACAGCATCCGCAACGGAGGCATCGTCGTCTTTACCCGAAGCGGTTACCTCGCTCGGATGTTGAGCGCCCTCCGCCCCACTCGATCCCCGATCTTCGCCTTCACCGATGTTCCCGAGGTCTTTCAGAATCTTCTCATTTATTGGGGAGTGGAACCATTTGAGATGACCTTCTCCGAGGATCCGGAAGAAACCATCCAGAATGCCTTCGCTCGCCTCAAGGCCCGTGGTTGGGCCGAACCGCGTGACAACATGGTCGTTGTTTCCAATATCCTAGCCGGCAACAAAATCATCGATACCATTCAACTACGCTCCATCCCCTGAACAACCGGTGACGACAGCAGCGGACTTGGGCGAAAGACCATGCCGATTGCCACCTTTTGCCAATCGCATTGCACCGACGTACCGCACCCGATGAGGGCCATCGCGAAAAACAAGGCGCAAAAGCGTTGGGCGCCCCTAAAAGAGGTCCGTCTGGCGGGGTCGGTTCAAAAACCGGTCAAGGCGCCCCTCGAGGTCCTGCTTGAAACGAAAATAGCCGTGCGAGGCATGCGGCCAATGCAGGGCATCCCACTTTCTCCGATAGGCCTGAATCTGGACCGGCCGTGAACGCAGGGCCTCTGCAAGGTCATCAAAGGCCTCCGACCAAGGGCCGATCGATGGCCTCAGGAGCCAGATCGATTTGAGGTTTTCATTTCGGATCCACGTCAAGACGCCTTCCACCCAACAGTCAACCTGCCCATGGTAGAGCCGCATTTTCTCGGAGCGGCCCACGTTTTCAGGAGACGCTTTGCCAATCGTTTCGGTCACGCTCCTCTCGCAGGGCACAATCTGTGCATTCCAGTGTTCCTTTAAGCGGTTGGCCGCATCCAGCATTGCACCTTGGTGAAAGGCTTTAACAAGGGGAGAGTGGGCATTGCGGGCCTGTATATCGCGGCCATCCAACAGACAGATGGAACAAAAAGGCGTTTCCTTGAGCTCGCTACCCTCCGCAAAGAGATCGTCTGGAAAGACCAAGAGCCCGGCGGGGCAGCTGGAAAGACTCGGAAAGGCCATATCCCGTAACGTGGAAACAGCGGGCAACGGCTGGGGAGAGACGGCCCCGTCCAAGGGAAGAGGGTCTGCAGCCTCGCTCAACTCTCCTCGCGGGAAATAGCGTCCTCCGGTGAACTTCTCGATATTGTCAGCCCGGGCGAGGTATTGCTTGCCGGGGGTATGCAAGCCGCCCACCCAACGCCAGCTAAGCGTGTTGCTCGCGGCATCACCATCTAAGAGATGCTCAAGAAAAAAGGCCGCTCCGGCCTGCCATGGCAAATCAAGCGTGAAAATCCAAATGCTCGCGAACCACATCCGCGCATGGTTGTGGAGCCAGCCGGTTTCGACCAGCTCCCTCACCCAGGCGTCAAAACAATCGATCCCCGTCGCACCCAACCGTGCTTGCCTCAACCGGTCCTCCAAACCGGGATCCATCAGCGCTCCGGAGCAGATCTGATCGGAATCCATGCGATACCGCCTCCAAAATTCCGGTCTCATCTCAAGATAGCCCTTCCAATAGGTCCTCCAGCAAACCTCCTCCACAAATTTGCTCACCTTTTCGTAGGGATGTTCACTGAGAACGGCCTCCACCACCTCCCGCTCCGTCAAAAGACGATAACGGAGAAAGGGACTCAGTTGACTCACCGCCTGCCGCCCGGGAAGATCGAAATTGCGCCCCGCGGCGTATTCCCGCGCCCGCGGCACAAAGACCTGCAGCTGGTCCAACGCCGCCGCGCGGGACGGCTGCCACCGCATTTGTGACTGGCCGGTTGTGGGAATGGAATAGGACACATCGACGACACTTGGCAAAGTGCCTGTGGAAACAGGTAAAAACCGACCGGCGGTCGAATCATCGCGTTGGGCGGATTAAATTGCCGTGTTTGTGCCTTGCCTCCGCCATGGGGCGGGATTTCGCTGACGCAATGGAAGATTCAATCTCCCTGTTCAAGCGAGCCCAGGAACTCATCCCGGGCGGAGTAAATTCCCCCGTGCGCGCCTTTCGCTCCGTCGGGGGCGCTCCGTTTTTCACGCGCTCCGCGCAAGGCAGCCGGCTCACCACCGTGGACAACCGGGACCTCATTGATTTTGTCTGCACATGGGGGCCCGCCATCCATGGACATAATCCTCCGGAAATACATGACGCCATCGCAGAGGCCCTTCGACACGGCACCAGCTTCGGCACCCCAAATCCTCTGGAGGTGGAAATCGCCGCCAAAGTCGTCGGCATGGTCCCCTCCCTTGAGCAGGTCCGGTTTTGCAACTCGGGCACTGAGGCCACCATGAGCACCATTCGTCTGGCACGGGGGGCCACCGGAAGGGACCTCATTGTCAAGTTCGCGGGCTGCTACCATGGCCACGTTGACGCGCTCCTCGTGAAAGCGGGGTCCGGGGCTCTGACGCATGGAAACCCAGACAGTGCCGGCATCCCGGATGCCTTGGCACGGCTGACCCGTGTCATCGAATACAACGATGCCGCGGCCTTGGAACAGCTCTTCGCGGACGAGGGCGATGCCATCGCCGGCGTCATTGTGGAACCCTATCCGGCAAATTGCGGGCTCATTCTGCCCGAGCCCGGCTTCCTCGAGCTCCTCCGCACGCTCTGCACCCGCCATGGAGCGATTCTGATCTTTGATGAAGTCATGACTGGATTCCGCATTTCCGCCGGGGGCGTGCAGGAGAAAATAGGAGTCCGCCCGGACCTGACCGCGATGGGCAAAATTATTGGAGGCGGCCTGCCAGTTGGTGCCTTCGGTGGCCGGCGCGACTTGATGCAACAACTCGCCCCGGTCGGCCCCGTCTATCAGGCAGGCACGCTTTCGGGCAATCCACTCGCTATGGCCGCCGGGTTGGCCTCACTCCGCCTCCTCGAAGAACGAAATCCTTACGAGCGGCTCGACGCGATGGGCGCCCGTCTCAAAAGCGCGCTCGATGATACCGCCCGCTCCAAGGGGATCGCCCTGCAAATCCCGCAGGCCGGATCCATGTTCAGTTTCTTCTTCACGCACAAACCGGTGCGCCGGTTTTCCGAGGTGCTTCAATCTGATACGGTCCTCTTTGGAAAATTCTTCCGTAAGGCCCTTGATGCAGGCGTTTATCTGCCCCCCAGCGCCTTTGAAACCTGCTTCATCTCAACCGCTCACGAGCCGCGGGACCTCGATCAGGCCATAGACCTCTTGAGCGGCGCTCTCAAAGCTCTCTGATATCCAGCTCCGCGGTGTCCAACATCAGCTTGCGCGCAAGCTCCTGATGGCGCAT
>JBEAQI010000194.1:0-5110 GCA_041163965.1 Verrucomicrobiota bacterium
CTGAGAAACTGGCCTTTCTTGATATTGACCACGGCCGGCGTCGCCGCTGCCGCCACTAGCAAATCCGTCTGGCGGCACAAAAAAGCGGGAATTTGCAGCACATCAACCACAGCCGCCGCGGCCGCCGCTTGGTCGGGGGAGTGAATGTCCGTCAGGACGGGAAAGCCGAACCGGGCACGGATGGCGGCCAGCATTTCAAGTCCGGCCTGGAGGCCGGGTCCACGGGGGGAATCGAGGGAAGTCCGGTTAGCCTTGTCGAAGGACCCCTTGAAGACAATTTGGAGCGCCGGATAGGCCCGCTGCAACCGCTCCAGGACCGAGGCTACCGCCTCACAGACGGCCATGGATTCAAGCATGCAAGGCCCCGCGATCAACAGAAGCCGGTCTGGATCAAACCGGCTCATCGGGAGCGCTTTCCACGGGCCAGAGCGGCGGCAATAAAGCTGGCGAACAAAGGATGGGCCTTTCTCGGTTTGCTCTTGAACTCCGGATGAAACTGCACCCCGACAAACCACGGGTGGTCGGCATTCTCGACAATCTCCACCAGATCGCGATCGGGATTGGTGCCGGCAATGACGAGGCCGGCCTGCTGCAAACGCTCACGAAAGGCATTGTTGAACTCATAGCGGTGCCGGTGCCGCTCGCTGACCTGTTCCACGCCGTAAGCAGCGGCGCTCTTGGTATCGGCGTGCAACCGGCAGGCAAAGGCCCCGAGGCGCATCGTCGCCCCCTTGTCAGTGAGGCCCTTTTGGTCCTCCATCAGATCGATCACCGGGTAGGGCGTCGCGGCATCAAACTCGGCGCTGTGGGCGCCCTCCAAACCGGCCACATGGCGTGCAAACTCAATCACCGCGACCTGCATCCCGAGGCATAGACCAAAGTAGGGAATGGCCCCTTCACGGGCCATCCGGACCGCCTCAATTTTACCCTCGATCCCACGGGCTCCAAATCCGCCCGGGACGAGAATTCCATCCACCGCGCGCAGGGCCTCGTAGTTGCCAGACTCTTCCAGCTTTTCGGAATCAATCCGAATAATATCCACCGCACAATCGTTGGCGATACCACCATGCACGAGGCTTTCATAGACGCTCTTGTAGGCGTCCTGCAGTTCAATGTACTTGCCCACCACCGCGATCTCGACGCGATGTTTCGGGTAGCGCAGGATCCTCACCACCTCGTCCCACCCATTTTCCAATAGGGGCAGATGATCCATCTGGAAGTGTTTCAACACGAGGGTGTCGAGGCCCTCGTTTTCAAGCATCAACGGCACCTCGTAAATGGAAGTCTCGACGTCTTTTTCCTCGATTACCGCGGCCACCGGGACATTGCAGAAGAGACTCAGCTTCTGGCGCAGCTCGCGACTCATGGTCTTCTCTGTGCGGCAAACCAACACATCCGGCTGAATGCCGATCTCCCGCAACCGGGCCACACTTTGCTGGGATGGCTTGGTCTTCAGCTCACCGGCCGCCGCCAGATACGGTAACAGGGTGACGTGGAGAAAGAGGACCTCCGAACGGCCGCGCTCCAAACTGAACTGGCGCATTGCTTCAAGGAACGGTAGCCCCTCGATATCCCCCACGGTGCCCCCGATCTCGGTGATGATGATGTCCTCATCCGTGGCCTTGGCCTCGAAGCGGGACTGAATCTCATTGGTAACGTGCGGGATGACCTGAATGGTCTGGCCGAGAAAATCGCCCCGCCGTTCCCGCTTCAGGATGGTGTCGTAAATCTGGCCGGAGGTAAGGTTATTGTCGTAGCTGAGATTGCCACTTGTGAAGCGTTCATAATGCCCCAGATCAAGATCGGTCTCCGAGCCGTCATCAAGGACGTAGACCTCGCCATGCTGAAACGGATTCATCGTTCCCGGATCGACGTTGAGGTAGGGATCAAACTTCTGCAGTTTGACGTTGAGGCCCCGTTGCTCCAGCAGCGCTCCCAAGGCCGCGGCGGTCAGGCCTTTGCCGAGCGAGGATACCACCCCGCCGGTAATGAAAATATGTTTGATGCGTTTTTTTTCAGCCATGATCCGTCAGTTGGGCCAGCAGGAGAAGCCCGCCAACGGGAGTCCACAAGAACAGGGCAGATTCCACCTTGGCAACATCAAAGTCCCAAACGCGGCATTCCGATTGACCGGCCTTGGGCCGGAATCGGAAACCCTGCAAAGGGTCAACAACAGCGGCACTCAGACTTTCCAGCCGTCTCGATACGGCTTGGTCAAATAGGCGTTCAGCGCGGGATTATTGGTGATGCGTCCCGTTTCTGCGTCCCATTCGAGGGTTTCGCCAGTACGGTTGGCAATACACCCGAGGAGGACCATCTCGGTCAGGGCGCTGGCGTAATTGAAATTGGATCCAGGCATCGGGCCATTGCCCTTGATGGCATCGAGCCACTCCGTGGTGTGGCCGCCCTTGATCCGCGGAATGGTCTTGGGAGGAAGATTTTTGCGCAGCTCGAGGTTGGCGGCCTCGGAAAGGAGGGCGGGACTGTCCGGACGCCCACCGGTTAGCAATGTCTCGCGACTGCCAATCATGGCCATGCCCTGCGACTCGGGCTGCTTGCCGACAGGCCAATGAGGAAGGTGGGTAAGCTCCCCGAGCCCGGTTCCAGTGTGCCAATATAACTTGACCGGAGGACGCGAGCCACGGGCCGGAAACTCAAAGGTGACCTTTGCCCATGCCGGAGGCTGGTGCGGATTGAGGTCCGCGGTCTGCGCGCTGACGCGGGTCGGAGGCCCAAGATCAAGGGCCCAGAATGGCCCATCAAGGGTGTGGCAACCCCAGTCGCCGAGGGAACTGTTGCCAAAGTCCCAAAATCCCCGCCAGTAGCGGGGCACATAATAGCTGCTGAAGGGGCGCTCCTCCGCTGGGCCCAACCACAGGTCCCAGTCCAATCCTTCCGGAATCGGTTCGGCCGCCACCGGATACTGCGGGCTGAAGCGGAAATAGTCCTCGGGATGCGCCCGTACCCATGCCACCACTTCGCGCACCTCCCCGAGCACGCCTGCCTCCGTCCACTCCTTGATATAGCGGATGCCCTCCGTCGCGTGTCCCTGATTGGCCATCTGCGAAATCACCCCCTTGCGGTTGACGGCCTCCCGCAGCC
Organism: Verrucomicrobiota bacterium; assembly: GCA_041163965.1. GTDB lineage: Bacteria > Verrucomicrobiota > Verrucomicrobiia > Opitutales > Oceanipulchritudinaceae > Oceanipulchritudo. The sequence continues at coordinate 3,103 of JBEAQI010000194.1, forward strand.
GCCGGGCCTCCTCCACAGTATGGGTCAAGGGCTTTTCCACAAGGATGTGCTTGCCAGCCTCAATGGCCATCATGGCCGCGGGAAAATGGTGGTGGTCCGGCGTGGAAACGGTCACCGCGTCGATCTGGTCTCCCATCTTCGCAAACATTTCCCGATAGTCCTTGAAAAAAGGAATTTTGTGGAGGTCGGGGTATCCGTTTTCAGCGGCAGTCTTGAAGGTATGCTGGGTCTGCTTCCAGTCGACATCGCAGAGAGCCACTACGTTTTCGGTCTGCAGAACGTCGCCAAGGCTTTTCCAGCCTCGCCCGCCAACCCCAATGCAGGCCACATTCAAGCGGCTGTTGGGCGAGGTCCCTGGGGTGCCGATGCTGAAGCTGGGCAGGGTCGCCGCGGCCCCGAGGGCCAACGCACTCTTTTTTACAAAGGTTCGTCTTTCCATATGGAGCAGTGAGGGGGGTAAATTAAGTCAGGCCTGCATCCGGCTGAGAAACCGTTGCGCCTCGGGGTCATCAACGAACGTCTCGCCACGCGGATCCCAGCGGACCGGCCGACCAAGTTTGGCGGATATGGCATGCAGGAGGCAAAGGGTATTGGAACGGTGTCCCACCTCGACCGGTGCCACCGGGTCGGTACGGCTTCGGATGGCCTGAATGAAATCCTGATAGTGACACGAACTGCGTTTAAGGGTGACTTCCCCGTCTCCTGGACGCCACCGCAACAACTCGCGATCGGAGGCCTCAAACTGGCCGCGGTCGGCCTTGGCCCAGCCCTCAGTGCCAATAAAGCGGACCCCCGGTTGCTCCGGACTCCCTTGCGGAATCGCCACCAACCGCAGCTCCACGCCGTTGGCATAACGGCTCGTCCCGGTGATACGGGTGTGCACATTCCAGATCCCTCGCTCCGGGTAATCGGCCTCGGCCTGTACCTCAACCGGTCCGCTGGCATCCATCCGGAGTCCCCACTGGACCACGTCCAGCATGTGCGCGCCCCAGTTGGTGATCATTCCATGGCCGTAGTCCTCAATCTGCATCCAGCCGGGGCGGGAATAATCCGCCTGCGGATGGACCCGCTTCTCCGTATAGGGCACCTTCTGGGCAGTGCCCAACCAAGCCGCATAATCGAGTTCCTCCGGCACGGCCATCGGCTCAAAAAGCGCCTCGCCTTGATCGGTCGGAATCCGGACCTCGACCGCTTCGATCTGCCCCAGTCGCCCCGCCGCCGCCAACTGGCAAATAGTATGAAAGTAACCGGAGGAACGTTGCTGTGAACCCGTTTGCAGCACCCGCCCCTGTGCCCGCACCGCCCGCACCAGCGCTTGACCTTCCGCAATCGTGTAGGTGAGCGGCTTTTCAAGGTAGACGTCCTTGCCCGCCGCCACCGCCGCCATCGCCAACGCGGCATGGGTGTGGTCCGGCGTCGCGATCTGTACCGCGTCAATTCCCGGATCAGACACCAGCGCCTCGGCACTGTCATGGATCCGGACGCGGTGCCGCAGTCCCGCTTCCCGATAGCGTTGCTCAATGAGCTCCGCGATTTTCCGGGCCCGCTTGCGGTCGACGTCGCAAACCGCCATAAACCGCGTCCCGTTGACTCCCTCGCGCGCTATGAAGTTGAGGATGTTGTTACGGGCCTGACGGCCACAGCCGATCACCCCAAGCTGGATCGTTTCGCTGGGGCTCTGGCCCCACACGCGCCCATTCCAAAGGGCCGCCGCCATCACCGTCGTGGCTGTTGTCCGGATAAACACTCGTCGCTGCATAAGATGGATTTCCTTAATGTTGGTGCGTGGCCCCATCCCCGTGGGCCTCGTGTTGGTGGGCAGTGGGCCGGTCGTCCGCTGGGAGATCGCCCAAGGCGTACTGAATCCCGTCGAAGAGATGCCGCATGATCGGGGCGTGGGTGTACGTCTCCTCGCGATGCCCGAAATTGGTGTTGAAAAGCCGCCCCTCTCCAAGACGCCGAACCCAGGAAACGGGCACCTCCCGCTCCGCCGATCCATATCGGTCAT
>JBEAQI010000195.1:0-3311 GCA_041163965.1 Verrucomicrobiota bacterium
GATGATTTCATCGCGGAGGGCCTCGTATTCAGGGCCAGTCTTCACTCCCGTCAGCTTGAAAGCCGTGTTTTCGGCGGCCCCTGTCACCGCGGCAAGGGCCATATCGCGCAGGAACCCGTCCGCCACGTCGGACCGCTTGTAGGTGAGTTGCGTCGCATTGTAAATGTCCTTCCGCACCCCAAGGATGACCTCAAGCTTGTCCTTGAAAAACTTGCCTTGGTATACGCCGTAGAAGCCTTCCTGGGTGATCACCTGATTCAAGTAGGCGTCCCCGGCCCGCACGGTATTGTGCCCACTGACCCCGTCGTTGCGCCCGTCAAAGTAGATCGGGCTGAAATTCGCGATTGAACGATAGTAAAGGCCGTCCTTGTTGTAAGGATCTGAAACCGGACTCCCGAGGTCTGCGGCCGCGCCAATGCGGCTTCCGCGATAATTCCGATCCTCGTCGTTGCCAGAGGCATCCTTGCCATTCGGGTTGGCCCGCGCATTGGAGCGGTTGATGCTGCCGTCCGGAAAGTCCACGTCGTCCTCGATCCGCGAATACCCACCCAGAAACGTGTGGCTCGCCTCCCCGATCAGCACGTCGGTATCAAATGTGTAGGTCGCCCGAATGCGGTACTGCTTGGTCGCACTCTTGACGATGCTGTCTCGCCACCAGTACTCAATCAGTTTCACGTCATCCATGATTGCCGGCAAAATGTAGTCGCCCGGATGCTCCGCAGGGTCGACCTGTATCGTCAGCCCGAACAATTCCTTCACCACCTCCTGCATCGCCACGCCGTATATTCCACCGCTTTCCCAGATGCCCTTCAGCTGATTGTCGGAAGGAATGACGTTCTGCACGAAATTGTTGGGGTCTCCCACCGAGAGGGAATTGACCTGCAGGTTCAGCTCCCGGGTCTCCTGCTCCGCCACGAACATGCCCGCATTGAAGGTCAGGCCTTTCAACGGATACAACTCCAGGTCTGCGATAAAATTCCTTTCGTCCCGCTCCGCGAACGTGTCCGGCCCCGTTATCCTGAAGCCCTCGCCGCGCCCACCGCCACGAAACGGCTCATCCAGCAGCCGGAAACCAGGCTGGTCACTCCGCCTTCCCGCTTCGTTGATCGTCCCATAGGACGTACTGAATCCCTCCGGATCAAGGGGCCGCAACTGGGGAATAATCCCCTCGTGCCGCGCCCAGTTGAAGGCCTCGTCGAAGGCATTGCGAAATTCAGTGTCGTTTGCACCGGTAATCCCATCATAGATCCACTGCGCCCCAATTCCATCCTCTCGGCTGTACCCGTCCTGGTACTCCAAAAATAGGTTCATCCAGCGCACCGGCGTGTAGTCTAGCTGCACGGTCCAGTACTGCGTCTCGGACTCGCGGTACGCGGTGTGGTGCCCACGCGTCTCATAAGAGCCAGCCGCACGGTAGTTCAGCTGCCCAGGTATCCAGTCAGATGCCAGCGGACCTGTTATGTCCACCTGCGTGCGCAGAAAATCGTGGCTGCCCGCACGAAAACTCACCTCATAGTGCGGCTCCGCAAGCGGCTTCTCTGGAATCACGTTCACGATCCCCGTCAACACGCCCACCCCGTACAGCAGGGAATTCGGACCCTTCACAATCTCGATGCGCTCAATATTCGCGGAATCCAGCAAGCCCCCAAGCGCAATGTCTGAGTTCGGCGTCACGACCAGCCCACCGTAGCGGAAGCCCATCCGGTTCTGGTACGGCGTCGACAACCCGCGGATGTACACCACATTCGCAAACCGCTCTCCCTTGCCCCCAGACGATATCGACCGGTCCCCCGATCCCCCGCCCTGCGTCCCTCTCGTCGCCCCAATCGAACTGCTCGACTGGTTGTCGCTCGTGAACACCCCCGCCGCATACCCAAGCGATTCTTCCAGATTCGACGCCGCTATGTCCGTGATGAAATCCTGGTTCACCACCTGAATCGACATCGGCAAATCCTTTATCGCGGTGTTCAAGCTCGTCCCCGATGTCGAATTCGTCGACAAATACCCCACATCCCCACTCGTCGATACCTCGAACGGGGACAACTCGTATACCGCCTCCCCAGACCCCTCATCGCTCGCCTCTTGACCGCTCAACACGCCGCTGCATACCAGTACACTCATCACCCAACGCAGCTTCGCGCTCACCAATCTCGTATCCATTTTCACTCTAAACATGGGGGGTTGTTTTAAGAAGTGGTTCATAATTATTAACCGCCTTCGCTCGTGTCAATGTGTTTTTTATAATTATCAACCAGAGGGGCAACAGTGGCCTGTCTACGAAGGGGCTTGGCGGGGGTCAGGCGAAGGCGGAAAGGAGGCGTTTGGAGGGTTTGGATGGGGCCGGTCCGGAGCTTTCGCGGTGAAAGAATTTGGAGGGGAGGACGATGTCGAGGAGGGAGTCGCCGGCATGGAGGTCCGGGTTCAAGAGAATGCGGCCGGCCTCCCGACCGAGGTCCTCTGGCAGGGAGGAGGCGCTGGTGATACCGGGAAGCTCCTCACTGCAAACGCGCGTATTGTCGAAGGCGACGACCGAAAGGTCGGAACCGACGTGCAGGCCCTCCTGATGAAGCCGACCGATAACGCCGCGGGCGAGGAGGCCGTTGACGCACACCCACGCAGTGGGAACGGGATTGATGGGAGTGCCGAGGAGTTTCTCGGTGAGTTGATAGCCCTGCTTGCGCTCGGCGTCGTCCATCGTGAGGATGACCTCCTTGGGGAGGTTGAGACCATAGCGGGCGAGGGAGCGCTCCAGAGCATGGAGGCGTTCGTCATTGCGGCTGCGGGCACACAATCCGCCGAGGAAGGCAAAATGGCGGTGGCCGAGCCCGTAAAGGTGGTCAACCAGTTGTTCGGCGGACTGATACTCATTGACATTGACGGAATGGCAAAAACCTGGGCTGCGGGCGCTGATGTAAACCAGCGGCCGGTTCAGATCCCGCACAGCGGCGAGAAAATCTGGCCGAACCTCGCCCATGATCACGATTCCGGTAAGCGGCTTCTTGCGCCACTCCGTTTCACGGAGCTCCTTCACGGGGATATCAAGCTCTGACCCAAGAAAGGCCAGCTCGACTTGGCGCTCCCGCAAAAACTCGTGAAGGCCCTGCGCCACGTGGCTGAAGAAGTTGCTCGTGTTGGCGAGGCGCAGGGGCGCTCGGAGAAAATACCCTACCGCCCGCATCGTCTCCTGCCCGACGCCATCCGGCAGCTTCATGCCTTTGGGGGAATACCCGTTGCTCAAAGCGTAGTCCCAAATCCGCTCATAAGTCGCCGGCGAGATACCCTCCTTGCGCCCGTTCAAGACAATACTGACC
>JBEAQI010000196.1:0-2524 GCA_041163965.1 Verrucomicrobiota bacterium
CGAGGACGCCTGGGTGCGGGATGTCAGCGCGGAGGGCCTCGCCAGTGCGGTGGTGTATCTCGGATCCATGACACGCGCGGTAACGGTGATGGATGTTCAATCCCTTCGCCCCCAATCCGAGATAGGGGGGTACCGCCGGTTCGGGTTTTTCAGTGCCGGCCAGCAGAATTTGTTTGTCCGGTGTGAGGCGGAGGATGCTCTGCACGCCTTTGCGGTAGGGGCCTTGGCGGCGGGTCCTACCGTCTTTCATGACTGCCGTGCGACCCAGTTGGGTGGTTTCAGTGGATCGATTGGGAGCTGGGCCTCCGGCATCTTGTTTGACGGGGTGGAGGTGGAGGGAGGCGCGTTGACGCTGGACAATCTGGAAATTGAATTTGGTGGAGCGGGGTGGGCGGCGGCCAATTCCGTGCTCTGGCAGTGTTCCGCATCAAAGATCGTCTGCCGCTCCCCTCCCGGTGCGCAGAACTGGGCGATCGGGGTATGGGGACAATTTTGGGGAGACGGGAGGTGGCAAGCCTCCAACGAATTTGTGGAGCCGCGCAGCCTGTACCTTGCCCAACTGCAGGAACGGCTGGGGGCCGGGGCGTTGCAAGCGCTGGCTTCCTTTCATATTGAACCCGAGGAGGCTGGGATTCTTGGGCGATTGCCGCATCGTGTTGTCGCTGATGTTTCCTCTGCGCCGGTGGAGGGGATGCGCCTGGTGAACGGCTGGCTGATTGATGCTGATGGCATCATGGCGGGGGGAACCCGCCCCGTGGCGTGGTGGCGCGGACATCTTTTGCCTAGCCGGGCCGCGGAGCATGGTGCTGCCCTGACGCGCTGGTTGCCTGGCCGAACGGGTCCCGGCGAGACCGACGATCTCGCGGAGCTGGCGCGCGAAATGGCCGTCCGCGGGGAGCGCGTGCTTCGGCACCATTGGGGATTGTGGTACGACCGGCGTCGCGAGGACCACCAGATGGTGAGCCGGATGAGCCCGCTGGTGTGGCCCCCTTTTTTTGAGCAACCGTGGGCGCGAAGTGGACAGGGCACGGCGTGGGACGGCCTCAGCCTATATGACCTGACGCGTTTCAATCCATGGTATTTCGGACGGCTTAAGACGTTCGCGCAGAAGGCCGCGGAGCATGGCAGGGTCCTGGTCAATGAAATGTACTTTCAGCATAACATTCTGGAGTCCGGGGCGCATTGGGTCGATTTTCCGTGGCGACCCGTCAATTGCCTACAGGAAACCGTTTTTCCCGAGCCACCCCCGTTTGAGGGAGACACCATCCGGATGGCGCATGCTTTCTATGACCTGACGGTACCGTTGCACAAATCCCTGCATGAGGCGTATATCCGCCACTGTCTGAACAACCTCAAGGGAGAGCCAAACGTCATCCATACCCTTGGGGATGAGTACAGCGGACCCTTGCCGTTCATGCAATTCTGGCTGGATGTGATTGGGAAGTGGTCCCAGCAGGACACTGACCGGGAGATCCTTGTTGCCCTGAGCGCTCCCAAGGACGTGCAGGATGCCGTTCTGGCTGATGCGGTGCGGTCGTCGTTGGTGGACATTATTGAGTTGAAATACTGGTGGCGAAGCGGAAGTGAGATATTTGCTCCGGCTGGGGGCATTGAGCTGGCGCCGCGACAACATGCGCGGAAATGGAAAGGTGGCAGGCCCTCCGCGGAGGATTTGGCGCGAATGGTTCGCGAATACCGCAGCCGCTTTCCGGATAAGGCGGTGATTTATTCCGAGTTACCGATTGATCACCCATGGGCGGCCTTTGCGGCCGGGGCATCCTTGCCGCCGTTGCCTCTGACCACGGATGCGGCGATTCTCTCGCCCGGAGCAGCCTATGCGCTCAGTCCTTCGCAGGCTGGCCAATGGGGCATCAGGGTCGATGGCCAATGCGAGCTTATTTATGTCAGGTCCGGCCAGTCCCTTGTGGTGGACCTTGAAGGTTGGAGCACGGGGGCGCTCGTTCGGCTGGTGGAGCAAAAGACCGGGCAGCCCGTTGGTCCCGGGCTGCCGTTGGCAGCTGAGAAGCGCCATGTGGTTCAGCCCTTTGTCGAAATGGCGGGAGTCTATTGGATCACCAAGGAGGCAGAATGAAGCGCATTCTTGCAGGGTTAATGTGTTGGATGGGCTTCATGGTAATGCCCGCAGTGGCCACCACGGTCGAGCAGTGGGGGGTGTTTGAAATTTCCTTGGAAGGTCCGGAAACTGGCAATCCCTTCGTCGAGGTCCAATTCGGGGCCCGCTTCACGGATGGCCATGGTTCGGTTGCCGTGCGCGGCTTTTATGATGGAGAGGGCGTCTATCGGGTTCGATTCATGCCGCCCCGGGTCGGCCAGTGGCGGTATGTCACCGAGAGCAACCGGTGGGAACTGACCAACCATCAGGGATCCGTGGATGTTGTGGTTCCAGGTCCCGGAAATCATGGAAAAGTCAAGGTGTATCAGGATTACCACTTCATCTATGAGGACGGGACCCCATACCGACCGATTGGGACGACGATTTACAGTTGGTTGAACCGCCCAGCGT
>JBEAQI010000197.1:0-3564 GCA_041163965.1 Verrucomicrobiota bacterium
ATCTGGGTGGTGGGTGAAGAGGATGCCTGGCATTGTCGCTGGCGGGCGGGCAATCTGGTGGAGCGCGAAGACCTTGGTTCGGAAGGCCGTACGCAGTTGTTCCTGAGCCGTTACAGTCTGCAGCCTTTGTATCAGCAGGTCCGTGAATCCGGCCAGCTTGGCTACATGGGGACGCAACCGTTTGAGTACAAGATGAGTCATTGTTTCGAAATGGAAGGCCCTGATCGTTCCCGGTTGCGATATTACATCGATGCCGATACCTTTCTCGATGTGGGGATGGAGATGCGGGTCTTTGAGAATGACGGCACATTGCGCATCCTCCGGCAAATCTATGGCGAGCGCATGGATATCGGTGGCTTGCAGGTGCCCAAACGAATCTCGGGTTATATCGACGGGGACCTGGTCCAGACCTTTGAAATCGCCGATATTGACTTAAATGTCGGGATTTTCGATTCCACCTTTGCGCGGCCCACGGATCCTTTGGTGGAGGAGCCGTCTGTTAAAGCAGAGTCTTTTGGAGGGGCACCGGATCGACAACAAATGAATCCGGCAATCTTTCGCCGAGACGGCCCTTGAACCAGTCCCGTGCCGCTTGGTCGCCATGCGTGAGCAGAATCGAGCGTGGCTGGGCCCGCACCGCAAAGTCCACCAACTCTTCCCGGTCGGCATGAGAGCTCAGATCAAACTTGAGGACCTCCGCCCGAATTTCGACCTGCTTTTCGATGGTCTTGAATAGGAATGGTTCCCCCTTGGCGCTTGCCTGAAGCTTTCCGCCGGGGGTGTCGGGATCACAGTATCCGACAAAGGCAATGGTGTGCCGCTCGTCCTCAAGAAGGGTTGCGGCCGCCATGTAGGAAGGGGTGTTTTCCACCATCATGCCGCTGCTCAGAAGATAGATGGAGGGCCGTTTTTTGCCCGCGGCATGGTTTTCCGGCAATTTCTCTGCCCCCAGTTCCCGCAAGTGCCGTTTCAAGGAGTGAAGGTGAGGATTGTTACGGGCAAGCCGGTCGATCTGGTTTAGCAGATCGATTCCCAGTCCGCTCACATAGAGCGGCAGGTTGGAGAGGCGACCGGAAGCACGCGCAGTATGAAAGAACGTGATCAGCTCCTGCATGCGACCAAGGGCAAAGACGGGGATGAGAATGGAGCCGCCGCGGTCGGTGGTCTGTTCAATGGTGTCAAGGAGGCGCTCCAGCTCCATGGCGCGTGGGTTGAGGCGCTCCGTGGCCCCGCGGGTGGTCTCAATGATGAGCTTGTCGAAGGGGCCTTCCGGGAAATGGGCCCCGCTCAGCAGGGCGGTGTCTTCAAAGAGAACGTCCGCGGTGTGAAAAAGTTTTTTGTGCCGGTGCTCGATCAGGACCCCGACTGCTCCTGGGATATGTCCGGCGCGGTGCAGTGAAAAGGTCACCCGCTCGCCGGAGGTGAGCTCAAAGAGGCGCGGGTGGCCCGGCGCGATGCCGATGGCCTGATGGCTGCACTGGTTGATGTCACGGTAGTTGTAGAGCGGATACTCTGAGATGCCCTTTTCGTCCCGCTGCCGCTCCATGACGCGGCATGAGTTGCGGAGCATTCGCTGGAAGAGACCCTCGCTTTCCCGGCTCATGATGATGGGGGTTGCGGGGTGTTCGCGGGCGAGGAGGGGCAGGGCCCCGAGGTGGTCCAGATGACAGTGGGTAAGGAAAATAAGATCGATTTCGAGGTCCCGCAGCAGTGACAGCTTTGGCACCGAGGAGAGGCCGCTCTCCTTGGGGTGGATTCCCGCGTCGATGACGATATTCACGCCGTCCATCTGCAGGAGCAGACAGTTGGCCCCGATTCCGCCGTGACTGTTCAAATCAGTGATGTGCATCCGTCTAGTGTAAGGGGTGGTTCATCCGCCTGCGACAATGCGGACCACCTCCAGTTGATCGCCCTCGTGGAGGACGGTTTTGGCGCTTTCTTCCCGCGTCTGGGCGATACCGTTGTATTCGACCACGACCCGTTCCAACTGGAGGCCATGGGCCTGAAGGAACTCCGGAATAAGAACGCCGGCCACCGTGGAAAGGGTTTGTCCGTTGACGTGTACTTGTATGAGCGGCTTTTCAGTCATGGTCAGGCGCTTTGGGCGGTGCAGAGGGATTGATCGAAATCTTTCCAGACCGGCTCGTAGCCCTGCTGGCGGATCATGTTGGCGACAACGGCCGGAGCGCGCTCGTCGGCGATGTGAAACTGCTCTCCTGGTTGGTCCCGGTCGGTGGTCCAATTGTTTTCGTCAAAGTGCGAATAGCCGCCCGGCTCAGTGCTGGCCCCGGCGCTCATGTGGGTGACGCCGAGGCGAACCAGCCCGTTGCGCAGGCTGGGGTGCTCTCTGGTGGAAAGGACAATGCCGGCGTGCGGAAGCAGCAGCCGAAGGGCGCACGTGTACTGGACCAACTCCGGGTCGCTCATGAGCCAGCGAGAATCCGGTTGAAAACCGCCAGCGGCGGGCCGCATCCGCGGCATGCTGATGGCGATCTGAGCCTTCCAGCACCACTGATGGAGGTGCCTTGCATGAGCGGCCACGGCGAGGGCCTCGAAGCGCCAGTCATGCAACCCCATGAGCGCCCCAATTCCGAGGCGACGGAAGCCGGCGGCATAGGCCCGCTCGGGCGTGTCCAAACGCCAGGAAAAGTGCTTCTTTGGGCCCGCTATGTGCAAATCCTGATAGGTTGGCTGGTGGTAAGTTTCCTGATAGACCACGAGATTCTCGCAACCGGCGGCGACAAGCGGCCGGTAGGGCTCGGTTTCAAGCGGGCCGAGCTCAAGAGAAATGCTTGGCATGATTGGCAGACAGCGGCTTACCACTTCCTCGACATACCCGTTGGAGACGTATTTGGGGTGTTCCCCGGCGACCAGCAGCAGGGAGCGGAATCCCTGTCGTGCCAGTTTGTGGGTCTCGTCGACCACCTGCTCCACGGGAATTGTGATGCGGGGGATCGGATTATTCCGCGAAAAGCCGCAGTAGCGGCAGATATTGACACACTCGTTGGAGAGATAAAGGGGCGCAAAGAGACGGATAGTCTTCCCAAAATGCCGCTGGGAAATCTGCTGCGACAGGTGCGCCATCTGTTCAAGCCGGCCCATGGCGGCGGGAGAGAGGAGGATCGCAAACTCGCTCAGGGAGGCGGCCCGGCCGCGAGAGAGAATGGCGTCGACCTCGGTCTCGGTGGCGGTTTTGGCGCGCTCAAGAAGGGCGGGGAAAGGAATTTCTGAAAAGACTTCGGAAAATGGCATGGCTCAGCTATTCAGAAAGGCGGTCAGGGGGCTGGTGGGGCTGGCCTGCCTACGCGACGGTGCGAGGCCGATTCGAAAGGCCTGCCGACCGGCCTCGGTGGCTGCGGCGAAGGCTGTGGCCATCCCGACTGGATCCGCGGCAATGGCGATGGCGGTATTGACGAGGACGGCATCCGCGCCCAGTTCCATGGCCGCGGCGGCGTGGCTGGGAGCGCCGATGCCTGCGTCCACCACCACCGGAACGCGGGCCTGCTCCACAATGATGCGGATTTGGGCCGCGGTTTCCAAGCCACGGTTGGACCCGATCGGGGC
>JBEAQI010000198.1:0-3648 GCA_041163965.1 Verrucomicrobiota bacterium
CCCCACGGCCCCGTTGAAGGACTAGATCAGGGAGTGCTGCCGTCCTATCTCGAGGAGAGTCTCCTGTTGGGCCTTGGTATTCCAGTAGCGGGCAGATGCCGCTTGTGAGAGCTCACTTCCGACCGTTCCCAATTTTTCGGCGATATGTTTGCGGTGGGCCCCAACGGTCTGAATGGAAATGCCCAGCTTTTTGCTGATCTGGCGGCTGGTGAGTCCCTGGCCGATCAAAAGAAAGACCTCCATTTGTCGGTGGGATTGACAGCCACCCGGAGCTCGCTGATGCCGGCAGTGCGTCTAATCACAGAAGACAGCACCTGCAAATAGAACAACTGTGGGGAGACAAGTAGACAGCGCATGACCGCATTCTATTTGATGTGGCCGAAAATAAAAAGTCCCCCGAGCAGGGTAATTATCCGGTTGCTGCGACAATAACGGCAAGCGCCGTCCCGCGGGGCGGGGGTATTTGTTTGACCCGCTTTGCGGAAGACGGAGAGTGCCAAGGATGGTCGAAGGCGTGGATGGCGAGCGGGGGATGGCGGTGGCGGACCCTCCCCTCGGGCCGGTGCGGGGCATTGTCGCAGATGAGGTGCTGGCGCGTTTTATTGACGCCATGGAGGAGCGAGGCCTGACCCTTTACGAGGAGCAGGAGGCGGCTATTCTCGAATTGTACGAGGGCCGACATGTCATTCTAAAGACACCGACCGGGTCCGGGAAGTCCCTTGTCGCGGGCGCCCTGCTTTTCAAGACCCTCTGTGACGGTGCACGGGCTGTTTACACCTGCCCTATCAAGGCGCTGGTGAACGAGAAGTTCCTTGCCCTCTGTCGCGAGCATGGACCGGAAAACGTTGGCCTGATGACCGGAGACGCCACGGTGAATGCGCGCGCACCGGTCCTCTGCTGCACGGCCGAAATTCTCGCGAACATCGCCCTCCGAGGAGGGGAGCGGGCCAAGATCGCGGCGGTCGTGATGGATGAATTTCACTACTACGGCGATGCCGAGCGCGGGGCTGCCTGGCAGATTCCCTTGCTGATGATGCCCGCGACCCAGTTTTTGTTGATGTCCGCGACCCTCGGTGATCTCGGAACGATGGAGCAGGCCCTCGAGAAGCGGACCCGCCGCCCGGTGGTGACGGTGAGTGGCGAGAACCGGCCTGTGCCCCTTGAATTCAGCTGGTCCGAAGACCCCCTTTTACAGCGGGTCGAGAATCTGCTGAAGGCCGGAGAGGCGCCCATTTACCTTGTTTACTTCACGCAGCGATCGGCCACGGAGGCGGCGCAGGGATTGCTGGCGACCAATCCGTGCACCCGGGAGGAGCGCGAAAGATTGGATTCCCATCTGGCCGAGGTCGATTTCAGCAGTCCCTTTGGGAAAGATCTCAAACGATGGCTGCGGCATGGCATTGGCGTGCACCATGCCGGATTGCTGCCCCGCTACCGTATTCTGGTCGAGACCCTTGCCCAGCAAGGCCTGCTAAAGCTGATTTGCGGAACGGACACCCTTGGGGTGGGCATCAACGTCCCCATCCGCACGGTTGTTTTTACCCAGTTGTGGAAGTATGACGGGCGCCGCTCGGCGATCCTCGCGGTGCGTGATTTCCGCCAGATTGCGGGCCGGGCCGGTCGACGCGGGTTTGATGTGCGGGGGACGGTCGTTGCCCAGGCTCCCGAGCACGTTATTGAGAACCGCAAGGCGGAAGAGAAAGCGGCGGCCAAGGGCGGGCGGAAGGGACCCCGGCGCAGTGCTCCGGAGGGGGTGCCTGTCTGGGATGAGCAAACCTTCAAGCGACTACAGAGCGCCCCCAATGAGACCCTTTTGCCGGTCATGGCGATGAATCATGGCATCCTTCTGCAGGTGCTTGGACGCGAGGACGACGGTTGTGCGGTGTTACGCCGGTTGATCCGTGAGGCCCACGTCACGCCGCATCGCAAGCGCGAGTTGCGCCGCCGCGCATGGGCCCTGTTTCGCGCATTGGTGACCAGTGGGCTATTGACGCTGCGTGCGCGGGGAGGTCAGGGACCCAAGGTCCGCGTGAACATGGAGCTTCAGGAGGACTTTTCCCTCCACCAGAGCCTGTCCCTGTTTTTCATTGAGACCCTTGAATTATTGGATCCCGATCATCCCGAGTATGCCCTGCAGGTGCTGTCCCTGTGCGAGTCCATTCTCGAGAATCCGGACACGATCCTGTATCGGCAGGTGGATAAGTTGAAGGAGGAACTCGTCAAGCAGTTGAAAGCGGAGGGGGTTCCCTACGAGGAGCGGATGGAGCGTTTGCAGGAGGTGGAGCATCCCAAGCCGATGCGCGATTTTATTTACAATGCCTTTAATGCCTTTCGCGAGCGCCAGCCATGGGCCGGGGAGGAGACGATCCGCCCCAAAAGCATCGCCCGCGAACTGTACGAGGACTACCTCAGCTTTTCCGAGTACATCCGCCGTTATGGGTTGCAACGTGCCGAGGGCCTACTGCTGAGGCATTTGTCGCAGGTTTACAAGGTGCTGGCCCAGACCTTGCCGGTGGAGCGCAAGACGGAGGCTCTGATGGAAATGGAAGCATTTTTCCATGATCTGATCAGTGACACCGACTCCAGTCTTCTTGAGGAATGGGAACGCCTGCAGAATCCCACGCTGGCGCCGCGCGCGGGCCCGACCGCTTCACCGGTACGCCGGACAGTCGACCCCTTTGGGGACCCCCAACAGCTGCGGCCATTAATCCGGCGCGCTGCTTTGGAGCGACTCAAGGCTGTTCAAGGTGGCTACGCGAGCCCCGAGGAGGCGGCCCATTTTGCGCCCTTCTTGAGCGAGCGCGGCCGCATCCGGCTCGATCCCGAGGCCCGGAATGCCAAACATGCCCATTTTCTCGAAGATGCCCCAGTCGGGACGATTATCCTCTGCCAGACGCTCGTCGATGTGGAAGAAAACAATGACTGGGAGGCCCGATTCCGAATCACGATGGCGGCGTGCCAAGCAGCGGGGACGGTGGTTCTGGAACTCGAATCCGTGCGTCCGATCGGTGAATATTAGACGATATCCTCTTTGAGCTTGATGAGGCTGTCGCAGCGGTCACTTTGCGTGGCAAAACGAGATGCGCTGGAACGGACCGCCTCAAGACTGCACCATCAACCTTGCGTTGCCCACTCGATGGAGGTCGGCGCTTTTGACGGTGGCCTTCATGGCGCTGGCCATCGTGGCACAAGGGGAGCCGTTACGCGTCCGGGTGCTGGATGCCGCCACCGGTCAGGCTGTCCCTCAAGCTGCCTTGTCGCTCAGTGCCATCGGGGTTCATGAAGTTGCGGATCCGGAGGGGCTGATCCGGGTCATGCTCGAGGAGCCATCGGGCGAGGCCATCATTTCCGCGAGCGGTTACTATTCCAAGAGGGTCCCTCTCGCCGCAGTCGGTGGTGCAGTGATGCCGCAGGTGGTCCTCCTCCAACCGGTGGTCTTTAATCTGGAGGCCCTGCCCGTGACCGTGGAGGCGACGGCCAGTGACCGTGACCGAGCAGAAGAGGCCGCCAGTGCCAATCCCCTCCAGATTGTCTCTGAGGAGATGCTCCGTGAGGACCCTGGGGAGGCCGTTGGCGATGCCTTGTCCCGCTTGGCGGGCGTTTCGGTCGGGAGTGATGAAGCCGGCCGCGGAGCAATCCGTATTCGTG
>JBEAQI010000199.1:0-4647 GCA_041163965.1 Verrucomicrobiota bacterium
TGCGCAAGAAGTCCCTCGGGGACTGTGCGGCGGCGGACGCCACTGAATACGCGTCGGCCTTGGACCGTGCGGTTAAGACTGGAGTCATCCACCAGAACAAGGCGAACCGAGAGAAGTCCAAACTGGCGCGGAAGGCATTGCATTCCAAGACGCGATAAATCGGGTTTTTTTGTATTTCCAAACCCTCCGGCGATCAAATGGCGGAGGGTTTTTATTTGCCATGTTTTGGGTTGAGAGCAGGAAGGAAGCGATGTCGCAGCAATTTCTTGGTTTTCCTCCACCCTTGTTGGGAACCGAAGCCCAGCGTCTGGCAGTGGTGTATGACAACGGCGAGACGATGGCTCTGGCCAAACCGGCGGGGGTATTGGTACAGCAGGATGGGTGGTATCCGCGCCATCCCGAGCTGATTGAGGCGATCCGGTATCAGGCGAGGTCCGGCAAGCCCGAATTTGGGCGGCTGGCGATTCCGGAGGATGGGTTGTGGGGCGTGACGGATTTGGACCCCGAGTGCGCGGGCCCTGTCCTATTCAGTCGGTCCAGGGACCGTGCCGAGGAGCTCAGGAATGAGCACGGATCGGAATTATTCGAATTCACCTATATCTTGTTGACGCAAGGCAGCGCGATGGTCGAGCAGGTCGAGTGTGATCTTCCCTTGGCGCGTCATACCCACCGTGCCCATATGGTGGTCTCCCATTCGACGGGCAAAAAGGCGGCGACCGTTTTTCGGTACATTGGGCGGGTTGGCCGCCACAGTTGTTATGAGGCCCGGACCCGTTTTCCCCGGCGCCATCAGATTCTGCTGCACGCGCATGAGAGTGGGCTGTCGATATTAGGGGACGACCTTTATGCCGGTTCCCGTCTGGTTTACCTTTCCTCCCTGAAGAAGGATTACCGACCGAGACGCGATATGCCGGAGCGGCCCCTGTATCCCGGTCCTGCTTATTACCTCAAAAGTGTGACTGTTCCCGGGCTTGGGAATATTGATGGCGGTGCTCCCCGTCGATGGGAAGGACTCTGTCAGCAGCTGAGCCGTCATGGATGACCGGAGCTGAATATTTTTTGGGAAAAGGCTTTACTTGTGGGAGCAAACTCCTGAAGTTCCCCGCTTCATTTAATTCATTATGGGTAATTTAAGAAAAAAGCGTCGCCGCAAAATTTCACAACACAAGCGCAAGAAGCGTTCCCGGTCGAACCGCCACAAGAAGCGGACTTGGGGTTGATTCATATTTCCGTGCTTTTCCAAGGCCCCGGTCTCCCGCCGGGGCTTTTTTTGTGGTTCATTGGAGCCTGACAGGAGTGGCGGTTTGTTCTTGTCAGGGTACACCCATGGGCTAAGAAAGTGCCATTGATGGGGTTTGCCAAGCATGCTGGATTGGCCTCTGACGTGACACGAAATGGGTAGTAAGAAAATCAAAGGGCTGTTCATCGAAGGAGACGCCTACACTTTGCGGTCCGCCCGGGTAAGCTCATTGACGGCCCCATTGCGGATCGAATCCGTGGCGGTCCAGGCGTGGGATGGAGGAGGGGGGGTGGAGACAATCCTTGACAAGGGGAAGGCGTCAGGATCCCGCCGTTACATTCCGGCGCATTGCGCTTTCGCGCCGGATAGCCGTTATTTTTTTCTCCACAAGGCGCCGAGTTTGACGAAGGCGAAGGAGAGCGCGTACTGGGCCCCGGTGTTACGGCAGGCGCGGTTGGATTCTGAGGAAGTGATGCTTGGGATCATGGAGGCATCGAGCGGGCGGCTCTTGGAGGACCTTGCTCCAGGCGGTGGGGCCCGTGATTTGCTTGTCTGCGGGGCTCGGCGGAGTGAGTGGAAGAGCCTGCAGGAGGCGCTTGTCGGGCAGAACATCGTTCCGCAACGCCTTGAGCTTGGTGGGTTATCGGCATTGGCTGGTCTGAGAGATTATCTTCAGTGGAAGCAAATCACGGCGCCTGTTTTGTTTTTTGAGATGGGGAAGCGAGAAGCTCACTTGTTCATTCTTTGTGGCGGAAAAGTGGTATTGTGCCGGGGCATTGCCTTTGGGTATGAGTCGGTGCTGCCTTTGATTCGTAGCGAGCTCGGTTTGAAAGAGGATGAAGCCGCGCGGCATCTCTTCTTTTCAAACACCTTTGATTTCCGCGATATCGGATCGGTCCTGTTCAGCCGGCTGTTGCGGGACTTGAACGCCGCATCAGGGTTTTACGAGATGCAAACCGGGCATCCTCTTCATGGATTTGTCATGACGGGGACACCGGCCGGACTGGATTGGATTCCCGCCGTCATTGCGACAGGACTCGAGATTAGCGCGTTAAAAATTGATTGGGAAGGGTGGTTGTCGCGGCATCAGATCGCCATTGGGGAGACCGTTGAGTCGCTCGACCTGACGACTGCGCTTTTACCATTGCTCAGCCTGATGATGAAATTTCATGACACGCGTGATGAAGGGTAAGAGCCAATCGAACGGAGCGGGGACGCCCACACTCTGGCGCATTGATTTTCGCGATACTGCCTCATTGCCCGACACCAAGGTGGTGCGGACCGGATTCCTCATCAACGTTGCTCCCCTGCTCTTGATGCTGGGGCTGTTGATGCTCTTCGCCTACAAGGAATATGTCTTCCGGGTGGCTCGGAACGCGGTGATGGAGGTGGAGCAGGCGGTGGAGGCGAGCGCGACCAGCAACCGCACGGTTTTGTTCATGGGATCTGAATTCCGGAAGTTGAGCCGTCAGGCGGAGGAGGTTTTCCTGTTCAAGGAGGTGCCGCTGGATGTGGCAGCCTTTCTGCGGTTGCTTCCGATGAAAATTCCGGAGGCGATGACCCTTTTCCGTCTGGAGGTGGATCAACTGCCGCGAGAAGACGGGACGGTCCTTGCGGAGGTGCTTTTGATTGGAACGATTCTGCCCGATTCGGCGATGGGTCCTTCCGTGATTCTGGAGGGTTTTCAGCGAGATATTTCCACCATGGCGGTCTTTTCCCAGTGGGCTGTGCAGCCTGAGATTCGGGCTTTTGGAAGGAACAAAGCGACCGGTGATTTTGATTTTGAGGTCCGCCTTGCGGTGCGCTCGAAGGGAGGCTCGGAATGAAGGCCTTTCAGTCGGTGAATTGGTTCAACCGGTATCCAGTGGCCCTGATCTCGCTCGGGTTGAGCGTTTCTCTGTTCGCAGCGATTTTATGGCGCGGGCCAATGATCGAAGCGCAGGAGGAACGGCTTGTGGAATTGGAGCGCGAGTTGCGCCAGATTCAAATCAACAGTGAGCGCGCAGTGGGGTTGGAGGCCGAAATTGTGGCGCTGGAGGCGGCCTTGGCTGGCGTCAAGGCCCGCTTGATCGATCTTGATAGCGTCGCTGTCAACTACCAGTTTTTTCTTGATCTGGAGAGGGTGAGCGGCGTTGCGCTGGAGGGATTTTCGCAGGATCCCCTTTCCCCAGGAGGATGGAAGCTGCAGACCGACAAGGAACTCAGTCTGTATTGGGCGGTGCCCTTCGTGATGGAGGTGGTGGGGGAGTATTCCCAGATTGCGCGATTTGCGCATTTGATCGACAATTCCTCGGCTTTAACGAGACTAGGGTATGTTTCCATTGATCGTTTCAAGGACAGAACGGGCGAGTTTCGACTCCGGTCCAAGATCGTTTGCCATCAACTTGGGGTGCGAGATGAGTAGGATTTTGGGACTGTTGACGGGGATCATGATGGGCCAAGCCATTCATGCGCAGGTCATCCCGTCGGTGGTCGATCGGGAGGCCTTTATCCGGCGGTTGTTGGTATCGGTTTCACAAGACGAACCGGTGGAGGTGGAGGGCGAGTTGCGGTCGCCCTTTCGTGAGGACGCGCTCGAGGAGCCATTGTTGGCGTTGGATTCACCGGAGATTGAATTGGACGAGGCGCTGGCTCTGGAGTGGATCGCGGAGGCGTTCCGTCCGACCGGGAGTCTGCTCAAGGGCGGTCGCGGCTATCTGCTGTTGGAGGGGGGCGGGCGCATTGAGGAGGGCGGGGAGTTTGAGGCCCGCATCCGCGATGAATCCTATCGGGTCAAGGTGGATATGGTGAGTGAGCGCTCTTATCAATTGCGGCTTGGTGGCGCGGTCTGGGAGGGATTATTTGAGAATCAGGAAGGCAGGTAATATGAGAAAGATTCGATTTATGAAGGGTTCGATGATGTTGGCCGTAGCGGTGTTGTCAGAGCCGATGGCTATTGTGCAGGCCCAAGATGAGAGCGGGTTATCCAGCGAACCAAGGTTTGAGCTTCCAGCGGAGGAGGTTGTCCTGAGTTTCGGGACCGATGAGGGCGAGGCGGTTGTCGATTCCGGAGGGGGGGAGACGATCACGGTTGATTTTCCCGAAGAGGATGTCCGCAGCATCATTCGAAATGTGGCGGATCTTTACGATCTCAATGTGGTTATTCCGGAGGGATTGACCGGAAGCATCAGTATCAAGCTGCGAGATGTGACATGGGAGCAGGTGTTTCGGGTAGTTCTGGAACCGCTCCAGCACACGTTTGTGATGGACGGGAACATTGTTCGCGTCATCAGCAAGGAGGAGTTGGCGGTGGAGCCCGTTGAGACGCGGGTCTTCATTGTCGATTTTGCAAAGGCCCAAGAGGTCCAGGGGAGCATTGGTCCCTTAGTGAGCGAGGAAGCCGGCGGGCGTTTACAGGTGGATGTCCG
>JBEAQI010000200.1:0-3503 GCA_041163965.1 Verrucomicrobiota bacterium
GATGCCTTCAACGGCGATCGGGTCCCCTTCTCTTTGCGTCGGAATCAGCTCTGGGACCAAGTCCGCTTCCTCACCGTCGGCGATATCACCCCAATGACCATGGACGCCACTCGGGGCACCTTCGCCTACCTCAAGGAAAAAACGCTCCCTGACCTCAATCCTGAATCGGAAGACTATCAGCAATTCCTTCAACTAAGGGGGACCCGGGCCGATAACGCCATGGGATGGGCGCGTTTGCGCCAAATCACCGACCGTGGATTGGAAGCGCTCTTCCCCTCCCAACCGGTTGAGGAATAATCGGATTTTGACCGGACAGAACGCCCCTGAGAAACGATTCTGTCCAACGGTCACCGCCGCTTAATCACTCTCCTGGCCTGTAACAATCGTCTTCGGGCTGGCTTCGGGCTTCAGATATTCCGCTTTGTCGATGCCTTTTGCCCAAGGCTCAAGGCATCTCCACCGCTTCGCCCGAAGGCAGGTGGTGCCGGAACCAGTTGCGCTGCTTGCGCATCAATTGTCTCGTGCGCACCACAATCCGGGCTTCCATCTCCTCGCGCGTCAAATGCCCGTCGAGGTACTGCAAGGTCTCCGCGTAGCCAACTGATCCGCTCGCCATGGGATTGGCTTCAAAGCCCTCCTCGCGCAATCGCTTCACCTCCTCCACCAACCCGTCCACCAGCATCTGCCCGACCCGCTCTCGATTGCGCGCCTCCATGCTCGCCTCCGGCCGGGTGATCACCCGTACCGTCTTCCGCCAGTCCTGCAGCGGCTCCGGTAACTGCTCGAAGGCTTCCTTCAACGCGCTGTATGGCTTTCCGGAAGCAAGACACCGCACCAAGGCCCGACCCACGCGCCGGGGATTGTTCCAGTCCAGCCCAGGAAACCTCTCCGATGCAGAATGGCACCTCTTCAAGGCTTCTGTGGCCCTCGCCAGCCCATTCTCTCCTTGCAGGAGGCCGCACACCTGGGCCTCAATCTCATCCGGAATCTGGACGGTGTCGACTACGTTGGCAAAAAAGCTCTTCAAGTAGAATCCGCTGCCCCCGCAAACCACCACAGGACGTCCCTCGCTCCGCATCCGATCCAGAACGCTGTCGCGGTAGCGAATATACTCAGCGACCGAATAGCCTTCCGCCGCTTGCGCCACATCCAACCCATAATGGGGCACCCGCCTCCGCTCCTCAAGGGTCGGCTTGGCCGTCCCGATATCCATCCCGCGGTAAACACAGAGACTGTCACAACTCAGGATCACCCCACCCCTCCTCTCCGCCCACTCCAAGGCATACTGGGTCTTCCCCACGGCCGTTAAGCCGACTACAAAAACAAGCTCCTCCTGATTCATTTCGCAGCTGAAGTGACAAAAGCGTCACCAAACGGTCACCCATTGGAAATACTTTCCTGATAACATGACCATGATACAGCTTCCTGCAAATTATATCCTTCACTTTGACAACTTGAAACTGGCCATCGTCACCGAAACCTTTCCCCCGGAAATAAATGGAGTCGCCATGACCTTGGGACGCCTCACCACCCTTCTCGCCGAAAAGGGGATCGAGGTCTCAGTCATCGCTCCCAAACGGGCCGAGCGAATGCCCACTTCAGATCGGTCGATTTCGCTGTTCCCGGTACCAGGATTCCCCCTTCCAAAGTATCCGGAGCTTCGCTTCGGGTGGCCGGCTTTTCAAAATCTGCGCCGTGAATGGACCCGACGCCCTCCCACCCTCGTGCATGTCGCCACCGAGGGCCCACTGGGGTGGTCCGCCGCCATCGTGGCACGCCAACTGGATATTCCCCTGGTATCGAGTTTTCACACCAATTTCCATTCCTACAGCCGCCACTACGGCCTCGGCCTCCTACAGACCGCCGCGCTCGCATGGCTCCGAACCTTCCACAATAAGACCCTGCGCACCTTTGTTCCCTCCCACGATTTGATGCATACCCTGCAGGAAAAGGGATTTCACCACCTGCGTCTGCTGGCTCGCGGGGTCGATACCAACGCTTTCGACCCAGCTCATCGGTCAGAGTCCCTGCGGGCTGAATGGGGGGCGACCCCCGACACACCCGTCATCCTCTACACCGGTAGGCTCGCCGAGGAAAAAAATCTACCGCTTGTCGTCAAGGCCTACCTCCGTATCCAGACCAAGCTCCCTGATGCCAGGATGGTCTTCGTCGGCGATGGCCCCATGCTTGGAAACCTGCGCGAACTCCTCCCGATGGCCGTTTTTGCGGGCATGAAAACCGGCTCCGCGCTCGCTGCCAGCTACGCCAGCGCGGACCTCTTCCTTTTCGCCAGCACCACCGAGACGTTTGGCAACGTCGTCACCGAAGCCATGGCCAGCGCCTTGCCAGTGCTCGCTTTTGACTATGCCGCACCCGGACGTTTCATACAATCCCACCTCAACGGGCTCCTTGCCCCGTTCGGCGACGAAACGGCCTTTCTCGACAAAGCGGATTGGCTCGCCCACTATCCCACAAAATGGAATTCCATGGGCCTCGCCGCCCGCTCTACCGTTCTTCCGCTCTCATGGAATACGATCGCCGATAGCTATTTGAATGAAATTCGTACGCTTGCCTTGAATTGACCATGCCACCCAAACCTGTCCTTCACTTCAAGTCCATCTTCCTCTCCGACATCCACCTCGGCGCCCCAGACTGTCAAATCGAGAAGGTTAATCATTTCCTCAAACACGCCGCCTGCAAACACCTCATCCTAAATGGCGACATCATTGATGGATGGTCGCTCAATCGACGCGGCGGCTGGGACAAACGGCACACGCGCTTTGTCCGTCTCGTCCTCAAAAAAATTGAAAAACAGAAAACCGAGGTCATTTACCTGCGCGGCAACCACGATGATATCCTCGACCGCTTCCTCCCCCTGCGCTTCGGCGGCCTCAAAGTCGTTGACCGCTATTTCCACCAAACCGCCAAAGGTCGCTACCTCGTCATCCACGGAGACGCTTTTGACGCCGTGACCCAGAATTCCAAACTGATCTCGGTTATGGGGGATATCGGCTACCAAAGCCTCCTCCGCCTAAACCGAATTTACAACCGCTACCGGGCATGGCGCGGTAAAGAGTCCTTCTCTCTCGCCAAAGTTATAAAGGCCAAAACTAAAACCGTCGTCAATTACCTCAGCCGATTCGAAAATCAAGTCGAATACTTCGCCAAGAAACACAATTGCCTCGGCTTCATCTGCGGCCATATCCACACCCCGGACAATAAAATGATCGGAGAGGTCCATTACCTCAACTCGGGAGATTGGGTCGAATCCAACACCGCTCTCGTCGAACACCTCGATGGTCGATTCGAAATCCTCGACTACCACACCTTTTGCAAGCGGCTCCATCGCCTTTCGCAGCCACATCAAGCCGAGCTCGCAAACACCCCCAGCCTCGCCTCCGAATCCCCTCCACCCCTCCAAGAGGTCCCCGCCCCTCCCTTATCCTGAGCTGAAGGACCGGCCGCAGCCGCAAGTCGAGCTCGCATTGGGATTGCGTACCTCA